>NZ_JBBCBO010000024.1:0-95713 GCF_037203865.1 Variovorax sp. CCNWLW186
ACACCTGTTACCCAGGTCCCCGGTCCATACAGCGAAGCAAAGAAAGTGAGTCGCCCGCCGGGGCGAGACCCGGCCTCGGGAAGCAAACCAAGCCAGCTACATAAGCTACCAACAAAGAGTTCGTTTGAGAAAGCACCCCCTCAAACCTACATTGGCGGGATGACCCAGCCCGACCCAGCCCGGCAGCACTTCGAAGTCCGCCCCTTCAACGCCCCCGTAGGCGCCGAAATCATCGGGCTCGACATCTCCAAGCCCATCAGCGCTGAAGATTTCAAGCGCATCCACCAAGCGCACCTCGACCATCACGTCCTGGTCTTCCGCAACCAACAAATCACCCCCCAAGAGCACATCGATTTCAGCCGTCGCTTCGGCCCACTCGAAATCCACGTGCTGCACCAGTTCCACCTGAAGAATCACCCCGAGATCCTGATCGTTTCCAACATCAAGGAAAACGGCGAACCCATCGGCCTGGGCGATGCGGGCGTCTACTGGCACTCGGACATCTCGTACAAGCCCCAGCCGAGCCTAGGCTCCCTGCTGCATGCGCAAGAGCTGCCGAGCGAAGGTGGCGACACGCTCTTTGCCGATCAGCATCTCGCTTGGGAAGCGCTCGACCCCGAGCTGCAGCAGCGCATCCTGCCGCTCAAGGCCGAGCACAGCTATCTCGCCAAGTACGAAGAGTTGCGCGCCAAGAACCCGTGGCGCCCCAAGCTCTCGCAGGCGCAGATCGACCAGGTCGCCCCCGCGGTGCAGCCGGTGGTGCGCACGCACCCGGAAACGGGCCGCAAGGCGCTGTTCGTCAGCGAGCATTTCACGACACGCATCGTCGGCCTCCCGCAGGAAGAAAGCGACGCACTGCTGGCCGAGCTGTTCGCGCACAGCGTGAAGCCCGAGTTCGTGTATCGCCACCAATGGGCGCCGCACGATCTGGTGTTCTGGGACAACCGCTCGCTGATGCACCTTGCGGCGGGCACGCCCGACCATCTGCGACGGCGCCTCAACCGCACCACCATCGTCGGCGACACGCCTTTCTGATTTTCTCCTGGACTCATTTCAATGAACCGATTCACACGCAAGGCCGCCGCGCTCGTCACCGGCTTCGGTCTCCTCGCGGGCAGTCTTGCTGCCCATGCCGAAGGGCAGATCCGCATCGCCGAGCAATTCGGCATCGTCTACCTGCTGCTCAATGTCGCGCAGGAACAAAAGCTCATCGAGAAGCACGCCAAGGCGGCCGGTGTCGATGCCAAGGTGGAGTGGATCAAGCTTTCGGGCGGCTCGGCGGTGAATGACGCGCTGCTCTCGGGCAACATCGAGATCGCGAGTGCCGGCGTGGGCCCGCTGCTCACGCTGTGGGACCGCACCAAGGGCAAGCAGAACGTGAAGGGCGTGGCATCGCTGGGCAACTTTCCCTACTACCTGGTGAGCAACAACCCGAACGTGAAGACCATTGCAGACTTCACCGACAAGGACCGCATCGCCCTGCCGGCGGTGGGAGTCTCGGTGCAGTCGCGGGTGCTGCAGTTCGCATCGGCCAAGCTCTGGGGCGACAAGGAGTTCAACCGGCTCGACAAGATCAGCGTGGCGGTGCCGCATCCCGATGCTGCGGCGGCCATCATCAAGGGCGGCACCGAGATCACGGCGCATTTCGGCAACCCGCCGTTCCAGGACCAGGAGCTCGCGGGCAATCCGAATGCGCACATCGTCCTCAACTCGTACCAGGTGCTTGGCGGGCCGGCCTCGGCCACGGTGCTTTATGCCACCGAAAAATTCCGTAGCGAGAACCCGAAGACCTACAAGGCGTTTGTCGACGCGCTCGACGAGGCGGCGAAGTTCGTCACGGCCAATCCGGAGAAAGCGGCGGACATCTACCTGAAGGTGGGCAACGCGAAGATCGACCGCGAGCTGCTGCTGAAGATCATCAAGAACCCCGAGGTGCAGTTCAAGACCACGCCGCAGAACACCTATGCGCTGGCGGAGTTCATGCACCGCGTGGGCGCGATCAAGAACAAGCCGGCTTCGGTGAAGGACTATTTCTTCGACGATGCGCAGAACGCTTCGGGGAATTGAATGAGCACGGCGAAGGCGCGATCCGGCTTTGACTCCTTTCCCCTTTGGGGGAAGGCGGGGATGGGGGCGGGCAGAGCGATGGCGACGCCAACGCTGCTTGCCCCCACCCCAGCCCTCCCCCGGGAGGGGAGGGAGGAAGACGAGAGGCAAGACATCGCGCCGCTCCTTCAGGTCGACGGCGTCAGCCTCGAATACCGTACGCCCGAGCGCGTGGCGCGCGCCACCCACCGCGTGAGCTTCGACGTGCACGCCGCCGACCGTTTCGTGCTGCTCGGCCCGTCGGGCTGCGGCAAGTCCACGCTGCTGAAGGCCGTCGGCGGATTCATCCAGCCCGTCGAAGGCGAGATCCGCCTCGACGGCCGTCGCGTGGCACAGCCGGGCCCCGACCGTATCGTCGTGTTCCAGGAGTTCGACCAGCTGCCGCCCTGGAAGACCGTGCAGCAGAACGTGATGTTCCCGCTGCTCGCCTCGCGCACCCTCGGCAAGAAGGAAGCGGCCGAACGCGCGCTGCATTACCTCGACAAGGTGGGCCTCGCCAAGTTCGCCGACGTGCATCCGCACCAGCTGTCGGGAGGCATGAAGCAGCGTGTGGCCATTGCGCGTGCGCTGGCGATGCAGCCGCGCGTGCTGTTGATGGACGAGCCTTTTGCCGCGCTGGATGCACTCACGCGCCGCAAGATGCAGCAGGAGTTGCTCGAGCTGTGGGACGAGGTGCGCTTCACGCTGCTCTTCGTCACGCATTCCATCGAGGAGGCGCTGGTGGTGGGCAACCGCGTGGCGCTGCTGTCGCCGCACCCGGGCCGCATGCGTGCCGAATTGAACAGCCACGGCTTCTCGCTGGCCAGCCTGGGCGGCGCCGAGTTTCAGGGCACGGCGCAGCGCATTCACGACATGCTGTTCGAAGAAGAGCAGGAGCAAGGGCAAGAGCACGAAGAGGCCGCAGCATGAGCGCACTCGTTCCGCCCATCCGCCCCGAGTACGAGCGCACGCTCGAGCCCTTCACCGAGGTGCCGGTCGAGCGGACCCTGCCACTGCCGACGCGCATCTGGGCCCAGGCCGGCGTTCGCAAGGGCCTGATCCTGATCGTCATCGCGGTGCTCTGGGAGCTTGCGGCCCGATGGCAGGACAACGACCTGCTGCTGCCTACCTTCAGCGCCACGGCCCTCGCGTTGGCCGAGGGGCTGGCGAGCGGCGAACTCATCGAGAAGGTGCGCATCTCGCTGGCGGTGCTGCTGCAGGGCTACCTGGCCGGCGTGCTGCTGGCTTTTGCGCTCACCACGCTCGCGGTGTCGACGCAGATCGGGCGCGACCTGCTGGACACGCTGACTTCGATGTTCAATCCGCTGCCCGCCATTGCGCTGCTGCCGCTCGCTTTGCTGTGGTTTGGGCTCGGGCGCGGCAGCCTGGTGTTCGTGCTGATCCATTCGGTGTTGTGGCCGCTGGCGCTCAACACCTATGCGGGCTTCCAGGGCGTGCCTGAAACACTGCGGATGGCGGGGCGCAACTACGGGCTCAAGGGCTTGCGCTACGTGCTGCAGATACTGGTGCCGGCCGCGTTGCCGTCGATCCTGTCGGGGCTGAAGATCGGCTGGGCCTTTGCCTGGCGCACGCTGATCGCGGCCGAGCTGGTGTTCGGCGCCTCGTCGGGCAAGGGCGGCCTTGGCTGGTACATCTTCCAGAACCGCAACGAGCTCTACACCGACCGCGTGTTCGCGGGCCTGGCGATGGTGGTGCTGATCGGCCTGTTGGTGGAAAGCCTGGGCTTCAAGACGCTGGAGCGCCTGACGGTGCGGCGCTGGGGCCAGCAGCGCTGATCGGACGATTCAGCCGGCGCCGGGCTTCGCGCTGCCCTTGCGCAGCGTGCGCAGCTCGGCGTTCAGGAACTCCTTGGCGTCCTTCATCGAGCCATTCGGCATCTTGACCTGGTAGGCCTTGCCGGTCATTTCCGAGCGGGAAGCGCAGCGGTCGATGAAGTCTTCGGCCGTGACGATCTCGTCTTTGAAGTGGTCGAACTTGGCCCGCATGTGCTTGGCGGCATCGTCGGCGTCGTGCGCCTTGCCATTGCGCATGAAGGTCATCGTTTTCATCTGCGAAACGCGTTGGATCAGCGTGTCGATGAGCTTCTGCTCCGACGCGGAAGGGGCGGCCTGGGCCAGTACGGCCATGGAGCCGAGCAAAAGCGCCAGCAGCGCCATGCGCAAAAATCGAAATGAAGCCATTCAGTGGTGATCAGGGATCGAGTGGGACGGGTAGTTCGGCCCATGCTAGAGCGCCGGCACCTGGCATGTCAAACCGGGCCCGGCTCGGGTCTAATCGCAGTTTTGGCCCGCTTCACTTCTTTCATGAGCTCCCCGACCCCCGATCTCCTGTCGATTGCCAATGCGCTGGCCGATGCGGCCGCCGCGCAATCGATGCACTATTTCCGCACGCCGCTGGACATCATCACGAAGGCGGACGAAAGCCCCGTCACGCTCGCAGACCGCGCCGCCGAAACGGCCATGCGCGAAATTCTGGCCGCCCGTGCGCAGGCGGACGGCATCTTCGGCGAAGAGCACGGCCTGGAGCGGCTCGACGCCGAACGCGTCTGGGTGCTCGACCCGATCGACGGCACGCGCAGCTTCATTACCGGCTCTCCGCTCTGGGGCACGCTGATCGGCGTGCTGCAAGGCGCCCGCGTGGTGCTCGGCATGATCGACATGCCGGTGCTCAAGGAGCGCTGGGTCGGCCAGGCCGGCAAGGGCGCCACGCGCGACGGCCAGCCGGTGCGCGCCAGCAGCTGTACAGATGTAGCGAAGGCCCGCATCGTCACCACCTCGCCCGACATTTTTGCGCCGGCCGACTGGCAGGCTTTCGATCGGCTCAGCCGCCAATGCGCGATGCGCCGCTTCGGCGGCGACTGCTATGGCTATGCCCAGCTTGCGGGCGGCACCATCGACCTGGTGGTGGAAACCGGGCTGCAGCCGTACGACTACCTGGGGCCGGCGGGCGTGATCGAGGCGGCGGGCGGCGTCATCACCGACTGGCAGGGGCGGCCGCTGGGGCTGGAGTCCGACGGCAGGGTTATTGCGGCCGCAACGCCCGAACTTCACCGACAAGCCATGGCCGTTCTTGCGGCCTAGACTGTTCCCATGTTCCGCTGGCTGATCGTCGTCGTCCTTGCCCTGGTGCTCATGAGCGGCCTCACGGCCTGGCTGCGCCGGTTCGGCTTCGGGCGATTGCCTGGCGACTTCGAGTTCCGCGCTTTCGGCCGCGAGTGGCAATTGCCCATCTCCAGCACCCTGGTGCTCAGCATGATCGCGGCGCTGGTGGCGCGCTTCATCTAGCGCCTTCGATGAACCAGAAACCGAAAAGAAAGAGAAGAACCACGCGATGAGAGCCTGTGTTGACATCGGCGGCACCAAGGTGGCCGTGAGCCTTTCCGCATCGAGCGATGCGCCGCTGGTCGGCCGCCGCAGCGAACCGACGGCCAAGACCGGCAACAACGACGCCGTGGCCGTGCAGATCATGCGGATGATCGAGGAGGCCTGCACCGAGCAGGGGATCGATATCGCCACGATCGACCGCGTGGGCGTCTCGTCGACCGGCCCCTTCGAGCTGCGGGACGGCATGGTGGAGCTGGCCACGCCCAATATCTGCGGCGGCATTGCCGGCCCGGCGCGCGGCCTGCCCAACGACTGGATGACGGCCATCATCGAAGCACCGCTGGCGCGGCGTTTCGGCAGCGTGCGGGTCGAGAACGACGCCGTGGCCGCGCTGGAGGCCGAACGCCAGTGGGGTGCGTTGCAGGGGATGGACAACTGCGCGTACGTTACCTGGAGCACCGGTGTCGGCGTGGGCCTGTGCGTCGATGGCCGCGCGCTGCGCGGCAAGAACGGCAATGCCGGCCACGCGGGCCACAGCTTTGTGGCGGACGATGCCAGCGGCGCGCTCTGCGGCTGCGGCAATCTCGGCGACGTGGAGGCGCTGGTGGCGGGCAACTCCATTGCGCGCCGTTTCGGCCAGCCCGCGCCCGACCTGTTTGCCGCCGCTTCGGCGGGTGAGCCGCATGCCATAAGCATCGTCGATGCGCTGTGCCGCGTCACCGGACGCATGCTCTACAACCTGGTGGCGACGCTCGATCTCCAGCGCATCAGCCTGGGCGGCAGCGTGTTCTGGCACCACCGCGACTTTTTGCTGCCGCGGCTGCAGGCGCAGGTCGACGGCAAGCTGCTTCCGCTCACGCGCGGCGTGACGCTGGTGCCCGCAGGGCTCGGTGAAAAGGTCGGCGACTACGCCGCCCTGGCGCTGCTCGACTGAGAAGGTGCGAATGAACCTGCTGCGCACCCCGATCTCGCACCTGCGGTCCTCACCGTACGCGAGTACGGTTCCGGTCCTCGACGCAAGCTCGGGGCGCTCGCGACGGTTCCTTCACACCTTCTGACGCCGGCGCACTGCGGCTCATCAGCGTCTCGACGATCTGGCCCAGGCGGCGCAGGCCCGAGTCGACCGCCTCGCCATACGGCCAGCCGCAGTTGATGCGCAGGTAATGGTCGAAGCGCGACGAGTTCGAGAACAGCGTGCCGGGCGCCACCACGATGCGCTCGGCCAGTGCCGCATCGAAGACCCGCGACGAAGAAAGCCGCTCGGGCAACTCGACCCATAGCTGCAGCCCGCCCGGCGGCAGGTTGATGCGGGTGCCCGCCGGAAAGTAGCCGGCAATCGCATCGGCGGTCTGCTCGCGCTGCGTCTTCAGGCAGGCGCGCAGGTGGCGCAAATGGCGGTCGTAGGCGCCGGTGCCCATGAACAGGCCCGCCGCGCTTTGCGAAAGCCCCTCGTTGTTGCGCGTTTGCGCGAACTTGAGCATCTCTACCCGGGCCTGCCAGCGGCCCGCGGTGATCCAGCCCAGCCGCAGGCCGGGCGCCAGGATCTTGTGCAGCGAGGCGCAATAGATCACGTTGCCGCTGGTGTCCCAGGACTTGAGCGCGCGCGGCGGCAATGGCGCGTCGACGAGCTCGCTGTAGGTGTCGTCTTCGATCAGCGGAATGGCGTGCCGCTCGCACAGTTGTGCGAGCCGTGCCTTGTGGGCATCGGGCATCACGCTGCCCAGCGGGTTCTGCAGGTGCGGCACCACCACCACGGCCTTGATGTTGTCGTAGGCGCCGATCGCAAGTTCCAGCGCCTCGATCGAGATGCCGGTTTGCGGGCTGGTCGGGATTTCCAGCGCGCGCATGCCCAGGCTCTCGAGCACCTGCAGCAAACCGTAGAAGGTGGGTGACTCCACCGCCACCGTGTCCCCCGGCTGCGCCACGGCGCGCAACGCGAGGTTCAGCGCCTCGATGCAGCCGTTGGTCACCAGGATGTCTTCCGGCGAGATCGTCATGCCCACGCGCACGCTGCGCTGCGCGAGCACTTCGCGGAACTGGCGATGGCCCTTCAGTTGCGCCGCCACCGTCAGCAGCTCGGGTTGCTGGCGCAGCACGCGCGTCATTGCATTGCGCAAGGCCTCGGCTGGGTACAGCTGCGGTGCGCCGCGCGCAATCGAGAGATTGAGCTTTTCCGGAATCTGCCGGCGGCGGGCCACGAAGTCAGACACCTTGGCGTGAATGCCCACGTACTGGGCCGGATCGGGCGGCACGCCGGCCGCGGGCTCTTCCATGGGGGCAATGGCCAGCCGCTTGGGCCGCCGCACGAAATAGCCCGAGCGGTCGCGCGCCTCGACCCAGCCGTCGCTCTCCATGGTGCGGCACAGCTGCAGCGCGGTCGACAGGCTGATGTCGTGCAGGCGCATGAGGCTGCGCAGCGAAGGCAGCTTGTCGCCCTGCTTGAGAGAACCCGTGTGGATCGCGTCCACATAGCGTGCTGCAAGCTGGCGGTAGAGCGGTAGCGAATCCATGGCGTCGATGCTCTTCCTGTCGCGCGTCCGAAAACAGATGCAGATGCGCAGAAAAACGACCATAACAGATGCCTGATGGCAGGCGCTGTTCCGGTGCGAATCGCCTTGGCGTGTGCCTGTTTTCCGGGCGCCCGAATTCCTACGATGACCGCACCAACTCCAGAAGGTGCGCCCATGTCTCCCCTCACGCTCGATAGATTGCCCGATACCCTCGTGCTGCACCCCGGGCAGGCCTTGCGTGCCTCGCTCGAGCCCGCCACCTGGATCGAAATGCTGGAAGGCTGCGCGCAGCTGGTGTCGCCGCCGTCATGGTTCGGCGACACGGTGTTCACCGCCAAGACCGTGCTGAACGAAGGCGACGTGCATCGCCTGGAGCGGGGCGGCTGGATCGAACTCTCGGCGCTCACGCCGGTGCGGCTGCGCGTGCATGCGCCGCGGCAGGCGGCGGTTGCGCCGGCTTCCAGGCACCCAGCGGAAACGCGGCCGGTGATGCGGCTGGTGCGGCTGCTGACCGGAACCTAGCCGCGCGGCTTTCTACCGCTGGCTCGCCGCTTCGCGCAGCGCATCGAGAAAGCTGCGCCGCCACCAGTGAATGTCTTGCTCGCGGATGCGCGACAGCAGCTTCTGGTGCCGCTCGCGCCGCTCCTCGAGCGGCATCTGTAGCGCCTGCTGCACGGTTTCGGCGGTGCCGTGCGTGTCGTAGGGGTTCACCAGCAGCGCTTCCTTCAGCTGCTCGGCCGCGCCGGCAAAGCGCGAGAGCACCAGCACGCCGGGGTCGCCCGGGTCCTGCGCGGCAATGTATTCCTTGGCGACCAGGTTCATGCCGTCGCGCAGCGGCGTCACCAGCCCCACCGCGGCCGCACGGCACAGCCCCGGCACGCGCTTGCGGGCCACCATGCGGTGGATGTAGCGCACCGGCATCCAGTCGAGTTCGCCGTAGTCGCCGTTGATGGCGCCGCACAGCGACTCGAGCTCGCGCCGGATGTCGCCGTAGGCATCGACCGTTTCGCGCGTGGGCGAGGCAATCTGGATCAGCGTGGCGCTGCGGCGGTTCTCGGGGTAGTTGGCAAGCAGTTCGCGGAATGCGCGCACCCGCTGCGGAATGCCCTTGGAGTAGTCGAGCCGGTCGATGCCCAAGAGCAGCCGCCGCTGCGAGTACTCGCGCTTCATGGTCTCGAACATGTCGCGCGACTCCTTGGCATGCGTGAGCGCCGCGAACTCGTCGACGTCGATGCCGATGGGGAAGGCGCTGCAGCGCACCGTCTGGCCGTAGGCGCGGTACATGTCGTCGCCCAGGTATTCGCCATGCGCCTCGTTGCGCACGTAGTGCTCGAAGTGCTGCACGTCCTGCTGCGCCTGGAAGCCGATCAGATCGTAGGAGAACAGCGAGCGCATGAGCCACTCGTGCTGCGGAACGGCCGCGATGATGATCTGCGGCGGCAGCGGAATGTGCAGGAAGAAGCCGATGCGCTGCGTGCAGCCCATGGCGCGCAACTCGGCCGCGAGCGGGATCAGGTGGTAGTCGTGGATCCAGATGATGTCGTCTGGCTTGAGCATCGGCATCAGCTTGCGCGCGAACAGCTGGTTCACGCGCCGGTAGCCGCCGATGAAGCCAGCTTCGAAGTGGGCCAGGTCGAGCCGGTTGTGGAACACCGGCCACAGCACGTCATTGCTGTAGCCCAGGTAGAAGCTGTCGTGGTCTTCCCGGCTCAGGTCGATGGTGGCGAGCATGACCTTGCCGGCCTGCTGCATGTGCAGCTCGCCTTCGCCCGTGGGGCCGTCTTCCACGATCTGCCCGCTCCAGCCGAACCACAGGCCCCCGCTTTGCTGCAGGCTTTCGCCGAGCGCAACGGCCAGGCCGCCCGCCGCAGGCTTGCGTGGATCCGCCACGCGGTTGGAAACAACAACGAGCCGACTCATATGCACGAGTCCCAGGGCGCCGACAGCCGCACAGCCGCGTTGATGATGCCGACCATCGAATACGTCTGGGGAAAGTTGCCCCACATCTCGCCCGTGACCGGGTGCGTGTCTTCCGAGAGCAGGCCGAGCGGATTGCGCGCCGCCAGCATGGTCTCGAAGATCTGGCGGGCCTCGGCCTTGCGGCCGATCTTGGCCAGCGCGTCGATCCGCCAGAAGGTGCAGATGTTGAATGCGGTCTCGGGCTTGCCGAAGTCGTCGGCCGCTTCGTAGCGGCGCATGTAGGGGCCGTCGCAAAGCGACTTTTCCATGGCGTCGACGGTGGAGATGAAGCGCGGGTCGCGCGCGTCGATCAGCCCAACCTCCACCATCAGCAGAATGCTGGCGTCCAGCTCGTGGCCGCCGAAGCTCTCGGCAAAGGCCTGGCGCTCCTCGCACCATGACTTGGCCAAAATTTCTTCCTTCATGCGCGCGGCATGGCCGTGCCAGTAGGCGGCGCGCTCGGGCAGCTCCAGCGCACGCGCGATCTTGGCCAGCCGGTCGCACGCGGCCCAGCTCATCAGTGCCGAGCTGGTGTGCACGCGGGCGCGGGTGCGCAGCTCCCACATGCCCGCGTCGGGCGTGCCGTAGACGCGAATCGCCTGTTCGCCCACCGCTTCAAGGTGCGGAAACTCGGCCACGCCCGCGCGCGCGAGCAACCGGTGGTCATGAAAGGCCTGCGCCGCGCCGAGCACGATGTTGCCGTAGACGTCGTGCTGGAAGTGCTCCTGCGCCTGGTTGCCCACGCGCACGGGGCCCATGCCGCGGTAGCCCGCAAGGTTCTCGACCATCGACTCGGGCAGTTCGCGCTCCAGCCCGATGCCGTAGAGCGGCTGGATGTGCTCGCCGTGCGAGCCGATCACCACGTTGCCGAGCCAGCGCAGGTAGTCTTCCATGGTGCCGACTTCGCTCAGCGAATTGAGCGCCCGCACCACGAAGAAGGCATCGCGCAGCCAGCAGTAGCGGTAGTCCCAGTTGCGCTGGCTGCCCGGCGCCTCCGGAATGCTCGTGGTCATGGCCGCCACGATGGCGCCGGTGTCTTCGTAGAGCGATAGCTTGAGCGTGATGGCCGCGCGGATCACCGCGTCCTGGTACTCGAACGGAATGGCCAGCCGCTTGCTCCAGGTGCGCCAGTAGGCAATGGTTTCCTGCTCGAAGCTGCGTGCCGTGTCGGCAATGCCGTCGAGCAGGGTTTCGTCGACGCCGAACATGAAGTTGTATTCGCGCGAGATCACGAAGGGCTGGCGCGAAAGAATGTGCGAAATCGATGCGTCGGTATTGAGCCGCAGCGTGAGGTCCGGCCCCACGTAGCGAATGTGGTTGCTGCCGCGGGTGACTTCCACCGGCGCCGAGGCACCCCACTGAAAGCGCGGATCGAGCGCCACGCGAATGCGCGGCGCGCCGGCAATCGGGCGCACGCGGCGCACCAGCATCAGCGGCCGGAAGTAGCGCGAGCGGCTGTAGAAGCGCGGCGCAAAGTCGGTGATCTCGATGCCTTGGCCCGCGCTGTCGAACAGCTGCGTGCGCAGCACCGCGGTATTGGGTTCGTACCACTGCTTGCTGGATGCGAAATCCTCGATCTCGATGGCCCAGGCGCCGGCGTCGTCGCCGGGGTGCAGCAGGGCATTGAACACCGGATCGCCGTCGAAGCGCGGCAGGCAGCACCATACGGCGCGTCCGCGTGCGTCGATGAGCGCGCTGTAGGCGCAGTTTCCAATCACGCCCACATTGAGCGAAGGCTCGGCCGGCGGCCCGAAGCCGCGCGGTACCGCCGAAGCCGCGGCGCGCGGATCCACCGGCGCACGGTCGTCGGGCCCGGCGGCGCCGGCAAGCGAAATGCCCGCACGGTCTTCAGGTGCCTTGGGCAGTTGCAGTTCGCTCATCCAGCACTCCTCGGGTTTTCATCTTTCTTGTGTTCCGGCGCGGCCAGTTGATCGCGCAACTGCACCAGCCATTCGTACACCGCCCGCGGCGATTCGAGCCGGTGCAGCGCCAGGCTCGGTCCCGAGCCCACCTTGATGCCGATGCCGCCGCGCGGCTGCACCACCGCGAAGCCGCTCTCGTCGGTGGTGTCGTCGCCAGCAAAGACCGGCGTGCGTCCGGCGAACGGGGGCTCGTTCATGAAGGCCTCGATCGCAATG
This sequence comes from Variovorax sp. CCNWLW186, assembly GCF_037203865.1. Classification (NCBI taxonomy): domain Bacteria; kingdom Pseudomonadati; phylum Pseudomonadota; class Betaproteobacteria; order Burkholderiales; family Comamonadaceae; genus Variovorax; species Variovorax sp. CCNWLW186. Next base: position 12,037 of record NZ_JBBCBO010000024.1, read on the forward strand.
CCCTTGTTGATGCCCGTCGGCTTGACCTCGAACACGAACTTGCCATGCAGGAGCTCGAGCTGGGGCCGGCCCGCAATGGCGCGCGACATGGCGTCGCGGCACACGGCCTCCAGTTGCGGCGCGAGCCGGTAGTGCAGTGCAATAGCCGCGTGCTTGCGCTCGACCAGGAGGCCTTCATGCACGCGCGCCAGTTCATTGGCAATCTCGAGAATGGGTACGAGGTCGGGGGCGTGCTGCTCCTGCATGCGGCCCTTCGAATCGCGCCGCTGCACGCCGTGTTCGCCGGCTGCCGGCAGCCGCAGCGGCGCAAGAAAGCGGTCGATGGCGTCGATCTGGCGGCCCGACACCACGGCCAGCGCACCGCCGAGCTGATCGCGCAGGTTCTCGAGCAGTGCCACCAGCGCGGGAGGAACTTCGACAGCCTCGGGAGTGGGCGCAAGTGCGACCAGCGTGCCGTCGAAGTCGAGAAAAAGGGCTGAATCTCGCCCCAACGGAGGGGGCAGTTGTGAGGGCACTTTGGAAGACATTGGCATCGCCGAAAACCATAACACGGGCATAGCAATTCCCGTGTCGGCCAAAGTCGGACGTTACCCGCGGCGGGGCCGCTTCAGCCCGGCAACGCCGTCACGGCCGCCACGGCTTCCACGCGCGCGCGATGGATCGCCTCGCCGATCTGCGGGCCCGTGGCGCCCGACTGCTGAGCCGTGCGTGCGACCGCATCGGTCGCCACGCCGGCCGCCGCGCGCAGCACCGCCAGCAGCCGCTCGCGCTGGGGGTAGGGCTGGTCTTCGAACCCGAGCCGGCCGCGCGAGTCGCACTCGCACGCCAGCAGCACCTCGGCAAAGCGCGCGGGCTTGCGGAACGCATCGCAGCGCTCCAGCAGGCGCACCAGTTCGGGTGCATCGAGTTCGCCGCTGGCGTGAACGTTGCCGTGCTCGCGCGCCACCACCTCGGCCAGTTCGCGAACGTCGACCGGCACGCGCCAGCGGTCGCACACCGCGTGCAGCAGTTCGGCGCTGCGCTTCTCATGGCCGGTATGGCGCGGCAACAGAGCGGGTTCGGTCGTGCCCTTGCCAAGATCATGCATCAGGCAGGCAAAGCGCACCGCCAGCGGCGCCTGCCGCCTGGCGCTGGTGTCGAGGACCATCATCAGGTGCACGCCGGTGTCTACCTCGGGGTGATGCTCCGCGGACTGCGGCACGCCCCAGAGCCTGTCGACTTCCGGCAGCAGCACGGCCAGCGCGCCGCAAGCCCGCAGCACATCGAACATGCGCGAGGGGCGCGTTTCCATCAGGCCGCGGGCCAGCTCTTGCCAGACGCGCTCGGCCACCAGTGCACCGGTTTCGCCGGCTGCCACCATTTCGCGCATCAGGGCCATGGTTTCAGGTGCGACCGAAAAATCGTCGAAGCGCGCGGCGAAGCGCGCCACCCGCAGGATGCGCACCGGGTCTTCGCGGAAGGCGTCGGTGACATGGCGCAGCACTCGCTGTTCCAGATCGCGCCGGCCGTGGAAGGGGTCGGCCAGCTTGTCTGGATCGGGCTCGAAGCTTCCATCGGGCTGCACCCACTCCGCGGGCATTGCAATGGCGTTGACCGTGAGGTCGCGCCGCGCCAGGTCTTGCTCCAGGGTGACGTCTGGCGACGCATGCACGGTGAAACCGCGGTAGCCGGGCGCGCTCTTGCGCTCGGTGCGGGCCAGCGCGTACTCCTCCCGGGTCTGTGGGTGCAGGAACACCGGAAAGTCGCGCCCCACGGGCAGGTAGCCGCGCGACGTCATTTCTTCGGGTGTGGCGCCCACCACCAGCCAGTCATGGTCGGACACCGGCCGCCCGAGCAGCCGGTCACGCAGCGCGCCACCGACGAGATACGTTTTCATGCGCTCCAGTGTAGGGATATCCATACGCCAAGAAATAGAACGACCGTTCGATAATTTTCTGGCAAATCAAAGGAACGTTCGCCGATTTGCCCGAAAGGTAGCCGCTGTTTCAGCAGCTGCCGCGTGCCACGAACATTAAAACCAAAGGAGCAATCACACCATGAAGAAAACAATGTTTGCGCTGGCGGCAGTGAGCGCAATGGCGTCCGGAAGCGCGTGGGCGCAGAACGCCGGGGACTGGGTCATCGGCGCAGGCTGGCTTCGAATGTCACCGCAGGATTCGAGCAAGCCGCTCACCTTCACGGCGCCGGTGCGCAGCGTGGTGCCCGGTTCGGGCGCGTCGGTGAGCGACGCCGACACGCTCGGCCTGAGCGCGGTTTATTTCGTCGACAACCATTGGGCCGTGGAGGGGGTGCTGGGCATTCCGCCAAAGTTCAAGCTCGACGGCGAAGGCACGCTGGCCCGCATTGGCGAACTCGGCGAAGCGCGGCAATGGAGCCCGACGATTCTGGGCAAGTACTACTTCAACGAAGGCAGCAGTACCTTCCGTCCGTTCGTGGGCCTGGGCGCCACCTATGTCTGGTACAGCGACGTCAAGCTCACGCCGGGCCTGCAGGGCGCGCTGGGCAGCCAAGTGCGCCAGCCGCCGCTTTCCACCTCGACCACCGCCAAGCTCGACAGTTCGTTCGCGCCCGTGCTCAATGCCGGCGTGGCCTACCAGTTCGACAAGAACTGGGGCGTGTCGTTCTCGGTGTCCTACATTCCGCTGAAAACCAAGGCCAAGCTCACCACCACGTCGATCACCGGCCTTCCGGTCGCCACCAGCGAAGCCAGGCTCAAGCTCAATCCGATTGTGACGTACCTCGCGGTGACCTATCGCTTCTGAGCCTCGGCCTCGAAGAGCTCAGCGCGCCTTGCGGTACGGCTCTTCGAACTGCAGGAAGTCTTTCTCGGCCAGGGCATCGTCGATCCACGCCTTGACGCCGGGCAGGGCCTGCACACGCTCGATGTAGGCCGTGATGGCCGGCGGCATGGGCAGCCCGTAGGTCTTGATGCGCGTGCCCACGGGTGCGAAGTAGGCGTCGGCATTGCTGAATTCGCCGAACAGCATCGGGCCGCCATGGGCACTGAGCAGGTCGGTCCACATCTGCACGATGCGGTCGACCTCGCCCTGCAGGCCGGGGTTGTCCTTCAGCAGCTGCGCGCCGACGTCGGCCAGCGACGCCTCGATGTTCATGACGCAGAGGCTGCGAAGGTTTCCGAAGCCCGAGTGCATTTCGGCGCAGATGCTGCGCGCGCGGGCCCGGTCGGCCGCGGCGCGGGGCCACAGCTGCTTCTCGGGAAATGTCTCGGCCAGGTATTCGGCAATGGCGAGCGTGTCCCACACCACCAGGTCGCCGTCGACCAGCACCGGCACCTTGGCAACAGGGTTCAGCGAGCCGATGGTTTTCTTGAACTGCGAATTGGCCTCGAACGAATCGAAGCGCACCTTCACTTCCTCGAACGGAATGCCGGCCTGCTTCATGAGCACCCAGGGCCGCATGGACCAGGACGAGTAGTTCTTGTTGCCGATGTAGAGCTTGCGCATCGCGTTGTGATCCTGCGGTTCAGATGAAAGAAAACCTTCAATGCTAGCGGGGCCGTGCGCGCCGATTGATGCCGAAGCGCAGGCGAATTGATGCGTGCAGCGCGCCCACCGGGCCTTTCTTCAGCGCGGTGGCGGGTCTTCAGGAGAGGCGATCACGCGGGACGCCTCGCCGTTCTTGCCTTCGTCGCGCGGCGGACCGACCAGCCGCTCGATCAGGTTCACGAGGCGCGGCACCAGCGAGAGCACGGCCAGCGCCAGCAGCGCGCTCAACACCGCGGTCACTTCGCGGCCGAGCCCGCAGGCCATGCCGATGGCGGCGGTCATCCACAGCCCGGCGGCGGTGGTGAGGCCCTGCACCTGGTGCTCGTCCTTGCCCTGCTTGAGGATGGTGCCGGCGCAAAGAAAGCCCACGCCCGCCACCAGGCCCTGGATCACCCGGCTCATGTCGGCCGGAACAATGCCGGTCTGCTGCGGAATGAGCACGAACAGCGCCGAGCCGATGGCCACCAGCATGTGCGTGCGCACGCCGGCCGCCTTGCCCTGCTGCTCGCGCTCGAAGCCGAGCATGAAGCCGATGATGGCCGCGAGCATCAGGCGAACCACGATGCGCGTGAGCTGGGCGACGTCGCCCACGTCCGAGAACTCGGCCGCAACGGTGTCGAGTACCTGGTCGCCCCAGCTCATGTCAGGGAAGGTCCTTGTTGGGCTCGGGCTCGGAGGCGTCACGCGGGCCCACCCGGCCGAGACGTTCTTTCAGCGATTGCGGGCGCCCGGTGATCAGCGCGGCGTAGTTGGTGGTGTTGGCCAGCACCTTCTTCACGTAGTCGCGCGTTTCGTTGAAGGGCACGTTCTCGGCCCAGATCGCGGCTTCCATCACCGGGCCGTTGCGCCAGTTGCGCGGCCGGCCGGGGCCGGCGTTGTAGGCCGCGGCGGCCAGCGCCATGGAGCCGTCGAAATCGTCGAGCGCCAGCTTCAGGTAGTTGGTGCCGATGGTGATGTTGGTCTCGCGGTCGTTGATCTGCCCCGGCGTGAAGTCGTTCATGCCGATCTTGCGGGCGGTCCAGCGGGCCGTGGCGGGCATGACCTGCATGAGGCCCGAGGCCCCCACGCCCGAGCGCGCGTCCATGATGAAGCGGCTTTCCTGGCGGATCAGCCCGTAGACGTAGGCCGGGTCGAGCCCGATGTCCTGGCTCTTGCGCAGCACCGTGTCGTGGAACGGCATGGGGAAGCGCTGCTCCGCGTCGATCACGCCCTTGGTGCGCTCGCTGGTGTTGATGCAACGGTCCCACACTTCGCGCTGGCAAGCGAGGTCGGCCGCGGCCAGCAGCGCGCGGTCGTCCATGCCGCCCTTGTCGTGCAGGTTGGTGGCGTAGTTCCATTCGCGCGTGCCCTCGGGGCGCAGGCCGATGGCAATGGCGTAGAGGGCGCGGCTGAGCGAAGGGTTGCTGCGCGCGGCGTTCTTCTCTTCGGGCGTGAGGGGCGCCGGGCGAGTCGGCGTCACGGTACGCTGGCCGAGTTCTTCGAGCGCCAGCATTTCGTAGAAGCCGCGCGTGCCGGCAATGCTCTGGTAAAGCTCGCGTGCCTGGGCGCGGCGCTCGTCGCCGCCCGCGGCGCTGAGGGCGCGCGCCTTCCAGTAGACCCAGGTGGGCTCCAGCTGGGCGGTTTCGCTCATGGCGTTGATGGCGGGCGCCACCTCTTTCCACTGGCCGTTGCGCAGCGCGGCGCGCACGCGCCAGCCGAGCATGTCGTCGGACAGGTCGCTGTTCTTGGTGACGTTGGCGAAGTAGCTGCCCGCCATGGGCGAAAGCTTGCCCGCCGCCTGGCGGCCGATGGTGCCCCAGAGCCAGTTGCGCTCTTCGGCGGAAAGCATCGGGCCCCACTTGCTGTCGAGCTGCGTGGCGGCCTGTTCCGGGTCGGCCATGGCAATCTTGATGAGCGCCAGAACCACCAGCTCCTTGCGCGACTTGGCGGCCACGAAGGCGCGGCCGGCCAGGAACTTGGCTGCGCTGGCGTTGAGCTCTTCGAACAGCGGCAGCGCATCGGGGGCGGCGATGGTCACGGCGCCGCGCGCGGCTTGCGGGCGGTTGGCCTCCATGGCCAGGCGGGCCTTCTTCCAGACGTCGTTGGTCGCGATCAGTCGGGCCGCGACCATGCGGTCGGCGGCGGTAAGGCAGCCGTCGTCGGCCTCCTTCTGAGTGAACCAGTTGCGGCGTACCTCGTCGGCCTGGGCCTGGGTGGCGGTGCCGGAGCGCAGCGCCTCGACCAGCACCGCATAGCAGCGCACCTGCGCGTCGTCGCCCATGCGGAAGCCGGCAATGGCGGCGGAAAAACCGTCCCAGTCGCGGCGCTGGCCCAGCAGCAGCAGCCAGTCGTTGCGCAGGCGGTCTTCCTGGTAGGTGCCCGGGTAGCGGGCGAAGAAGTCTTGCACCTCGTTCGGCGCAGCTTCCTGCAGGCGTGCCTTGAGCTCCCAGTAGGCGGCCCAGGGTTCGAGCGCATGGCCGCGCGCCTGGGGCAGCAGGGCGGAAAGGCGGCCCTTGTCTCCGCGCTGGAAGGCCTGCTTCATCTGGATGAGCACGTCGTCGTTGCTGTTGGCCTGCGCGGCGGCGTGCTGCTGTGAAAGCAGTGCGGCAGCTGCTACAACAGCGGAAAAAACGAGTGCGGGTGCTGCGCGGCGCGGGCGGTGGCGCATGGATGCCAAAATGCTTGGGAACTGCATCGGGGGATTATGGACAAGTCAAAGGATGCCGACACCTCGGCGACCGTGAGTTTTCTCAAGGATCAGCTGCGAAAAGCGCTGATCGAGCAGCGCCTGGCCATGCCCGACCGCCTGGCCAGGGCCGACCTTCTGCAGCGGGTCATGCGGATCTGGCTGGTCGGCCGGCCCGACACCGTGATTGGCGCCTACTGGCCCATCAAGGGCGAATTCGATCCGCTGCCCGCATTGCACCGCTGGAAGGAAGACGGCGAGCTCATCGACGAGCCGCAGCGCCGCCGCATCGGGCTGCCGGTGATGAACAAGGTGCACAAGACGCTGACCTTCCACGCCTGGTACCCCGGCTGCCAGATGGAAGAAGACGCCTACGGCATTCCGAAGCCCAAGGACACCGAGCTCATCGTGCCCACGCTGCTGTTCGTGCCCTGCGTGGGCTACAGCGCCGGCGGCTATCGCCTGGGCTACGGCGGCGGCTTTTACGACCGCACGCTGGCCGCGCTGGAGCCGCGCCCGTTCACGGTGGGGCTGGGCTTTACCAACGGCTTTCTCGACGAATACGAGCCCGAGGCGCACGACCTGCCGCTGGACGCGATCCTCAACGACAACGGCGTCGTCTGGCCGACGTCCTGAGCCGCGCGGCGGCCGCTGGTCGCTGGCTCAGTCGATGTTGTCCACGGTGTCCGGGTCGGGCACCTCGCCGATGGTCTCGCGCGTGGTGATGGCCTGGGCCTGGAGCCAGTCCCAAAAGGCCCTGATTTCCGGCCGCAGCGCATTGCGCGGCCCGGCAATGAGCCAGTAGCCCATCGGCGAATCCATTCGGTGCTGCGGCAGCACCTCCACCAGGTCGCCGTTGGCCAGGCTTTCGGCAATGAGCGAGCTGCGCGCGAGCGTGACGCCCTGGCCGGTGAGCGCGGCCTGCACCATCTGGTAGGCGTAGTTGAAATAAAGCCAGCGCTTGGGCTGCGCCCTCTCGAGGCCGTTCACCTCGAACCAGCGCCGCCAGGTCAGCCATTCGAGGTGCGTGCGGTGTGCGTCGCCGGCCTCGATGAGCGTAAAGCCGGCAATGTCGGCCGGCGTCTTGATGGGCGGGCTGCTCTTCAGCAGCCAGGGGCTTGCCACGGGCGTCAGGGTTTCGCCAAAGAGGCGCACCGCCGTGGCCGGCATGGCCTCGCGCGGGCCGTAGCGCAGGGCAATGTCCACGTCGGCCACTTCCAGGTCCACTGCCACGTCGCTGGCGTCGATGCGGATGTCGATCTCGGGGTTGTCGCGCTGAAAGGCCTCCAGCCGCGGAATGAGCCACATCGATGCAAAAGATGCAAAAGTGGTGAGCGACACGCTCTTGCGCCCCGCGCTCTGGCGAATCTGCCGCACCGCCGTATCGATGCGCGGCAGCGATTGCTGCACCGCCAGCAGCAGTTGCGCCCCGGCGCTCGTGAGCTCCACGGCCCGCGTATGGCGCAGGAACAGCGCCACGCCCACTTCTTCTTCCAGCGACTGGATCTGGCGGCTGACCGCCGACTGGGTGAGCGCCATTTCTTCCGCGGCGGCCCGGAAGTTCAGGTGCCGCGCCACGGCTTCGAAGGCGCGCAGATGCCCGGCCGAGATGGGGCGGGAGCGCAGATGGGTTTGGGAGTGCTGCATGGACGGGGGCGTTGAGGGCATCTGAGGATTGATGCGGATTCGGAATCAGTAGGCTACTTCGTTTTCATTGGACTGCCAACAGGCCCCGAACGATCATTCATTCCCGAACTGCGCCATTGCCTCCCTCCGTGTCATCGCAGTTCGGCAAGCCCAAGGAGTTTCATCATGTCCACCGCCGTCTGCACCAACGAATCGCTCGCTTCCCTGTCGTCTGCCCGTACCGCTTCCGCCGTTCCCCCGGCCGTGCGCCGCGGTGCTTGGCAAATTGCCCCCGGCGAGGCAATGAGCCTCAAGGCGCGGTCGGCCAGCGTGCTGCGCGTCAAGCAGGGCCGTGTGTGGATCACGCCGGACGCCACCTCGGCCACGGCCAGCGAAGACCTGGTGCTGGCCCCTGGCGAGTCGCTCAACGTGGCCGCCGGCCAGCGCATCGTCATGGAAGCGTGGGATGGCTACGGTGCCACCTACTCGTGGGATCCTGCGGCCTGACCGGTCGACTCCCCACGGCGGAAAGGCGGCTTCGGCCGCCTTTTTCGTTTTCAGCCGTTGATGTCGAAGCTGGAGCGCAGCGCCAGGAAGTGCTTCAGGGCGGCTTCGCCTTCCAGCGCGTGCACGCCGGCCATGAGGTGGGGGCCTTCGCTTTCGGCCAGGCCCATGCCAAAGCCCGAATAACGGCGGGCGGCCAGGGCGCCCTGGTAGACCACCCGCACATCGGTGTGCCGGGAATCCTGGTCGATGCGCTGCATCAGCGTCTTCACGGCTTCGGGCGGGCCTTCGAGATGCTGGCAGAAGCGCATGCCGTCAAAAACCAGGAGACCGGTGATCTGGTGTTGCGCATTGCGTGCACGGGCCTGGGTCACTATGGCGCCGACCGTGGCGGGTGGCAGGTCTTGCGTGAGCACACTGCAATAAAAAATCTCGAAAAGCGACGTTTCTTCTGTCATGCGAACGGGTGCGGAAAACGTGCGAAGTTTATGAAGCCCCGGCACACGCTGAAATGTAAAAAGACACAGGTAAAAAGCCTATAGTGGCGCGTGAAATTCGAGGACCATTCACCCCCTGCCTTGCCGCCGCAGGGGGCCAACCCCTGCGACGACTGTGCGTTGCGCAAGCTCGAGGCCTTCTTGCCGGCTTCGGCGGAAGAGCTCAAGACCATCGAGTCCTTCCGGGTCGGTGCCCGCCGTGTTCCGGCCGGCGGCGCCATCGTCGAAGAGCATCGGCCAAGCGCCCAGCTGTTCACCCTCTATTCGGGTTGGGCATTTCGCTACAAGACGCTGAGCGACGGCCGTCGCCAGATCCTGAGTTTTCTGCTGCCCGGCGATTTCATCGGCCTGCAGGATGAATTTGCCGACGGCCAGACGCACGGCGTGGAGGCCGTGACCGACGCCACGCTTTGCGCCTTTTCGCGCGACCGGCTCTGGGAACTGTTCCACGCCCAGCCCAAGCTGGGCTACGACATCACCTGGCTCGCCGCGCGCGAGGAAAAGATGGTGGACGACAACCTGGTGACCACCGGCCGCCGCAATGCGAGTGAACGGGTCGCCATGCTGCTGATGCACCTGTACCGCCGGGCCGAGCGGGTCGGCATGGTGCGCGACGGCTGGGTGGAGTTTCCGTTCAACCAGCAGCACCTGGCCGATGCGCTCGGGCTCTCGCTGGTGCACACCAACAAGACGCTGCGCAAGCTGCAGGGGTTGGGGCTCTACAAGCTCGACGCGGGCTGGCTGCGCATTCTCGAGCCGCATGCGCTCGAAACATTGGGCGACTATTTCGAACGCCCCATGCGGCCCACGCCGCTGATCTGAGCTCGCGGCGCCCTGCGGCATCTTGGGGCAGGGCCGTTCAGCGCGCAGCCACCAGTTGCCGAAGATCGTCCTGGTAGGCCTGCAGCCGCCGCACGGCCTGTTCGCGCTGGCTAGCGCTGGTGGCGTTGTGAAGGGCAGCCAGGTTGCGGCAGCCTTCCTGGAGCAGTGCCTGCTGGTGATCGCGCCAAGGTCCGGGCGGCGGATCGGCAATGCGCATCACATAGGCATGGATGGCCGCGCGCGCTTCGGCCGGCGGCGGCTTGGTGGCGTTAAAGCCGCGCAGCAGCGCCAGCGCCTCCTGCTGCCGCTGGCGGCGCTCGGAGCCGGCCAGCCGCGGGTCGAACACCGACTGCGCCACTTGCTGCCGCACCAGTTCGCGCTGCTCGGGCGTCAGCCGGCCGTAGAAATCTTCCAGGCGGTCGAGAAACTTCTCGTAGCGCTTTTCCTGCACTTCGGCGCGGCTGCGGTCGAGCCATTCCTTGCGGTACTCGGCATTGTTCTTTGCATACTTGCGCTCGAGCTGCTGCAGTTGCGCCTCCGTCAGGCTCAGGGCCAGCTCGGTGCCGGCAGGTTCCGCACGCTCGGTTACCGCCAGCAGGCGCTCGCGGATCTGGTCCGCCATGCGGCAGGCCTGGGCCGCGGTCACGTCGCGCGGCGCCAGGGCCTGCGCTTCCTGCAGCACGCCGAGCACCCGGGGGAGTTCGTTCTGACGGTGCCAGCTCAGCAGTTGCGCGAGCTCGTCGCGCACCTTGGGCGTTTGCGAACCGTCGAAATCAACGTATGCGTCGAGCCACCAGTAGCTCAGCTCGGGCAGGTTGTTGTAGGCCAGCTTGATCGTGCTGCACGCGCCCAGCGCGGCGGCCACAAGCAGCACGCCGATAATTCGCGCCAACTTGGCGCAACGCATTCGGGTAGAAAGAAGCATGAATCAGATTCCACAAGACAACCAGGGACCGGTCGACGTGGTCATCATGGCGGCCGGCAAAGGCACGCGCATGAAGAGCAGGCTGCCCAAAGTGTTGCATCGTTTGGCCGGGCGTGCACTGCTCGCGCATGTGACAGGCACCGCGGCGCGCATCGGCGCCCGCCACGTGGTGGTGGTGACCGGCCACGGCGCGGCCGAGGTCGAGGCGGCGATGTCTTCCGGCAACGGCGTCGGCGCCGCCCTGCAGTTTGCGCGGCAGGAGCCGCAGCTTGGCACGGGCCACGCGGTGCAGCAGGCAGTTCCGCTCCTGCCCGAAGACGGCACGGTGCTGGTGCTGTCGGGCGACGTGCCGCTCATCGGCGAGGAAACGCTGCGCGCGCTGATTGCCGCGAGCGCCGGCCAGCGGCTCGCGCTGCTGACCATCGAGTTCGACGATCCGACAGGCTATGGGCGCATCGTCCGCGCGGAATGCCGGGAAGGTGAAGTCACGGCCATCGTCGAGCACAAGGACGCCACCGAGGCACAGCGCGGAATCCGCGAAATCTACAGCGGCATGATGGCCGTGCCCGCGGCCCTGCTCAAGGGCTGGCTGGCCCGCCTGGACAACCGCAACGCCCAGGGCGAGTACTACCTCACCGACATCGTCAAGCTGGCCGCAGCCGACGGCGTGCCGGTGGTGGCGCATGTCACGACCGACGCGCTCCAGGTGGCGGGCATCAACAGCCCCGCGCAGCTGGCGTCGCTCGAGCGTGCCTGGCAGCTGCGGCAGGCGGAGGCGCTCATGGCACAGGGCGTGCGGCTCGCCGATCCGGCGCGGTTCGACTTGCGCGGCACGCTGGCTTGCGAGGCCGACGTCGAGATCGACGTCAACTGCGTGTTCGAAGGCTCGGTGTTCCTGGGCGAGGGCGTGCGCATCGGCGCCAACTGCGTCATTGCAAATGCGCGCATCGAGGCGGGCGCGGTGATCCACCCCTTCACCCACATCGAAGGCGAGAAGGCCGGCGTCACCGTCGGCGAAAGGTCGCTCATCGGCCCCTTCGCACGGCTGCGGCCCGGTGCGCAACTGGGTGCCGAAGTGCACATCGGCAATTTCGTCGAGGTCAAGAACTCGACCCTGGCCGAGGGCGCCAAGGCCAATCACCTGGCCTATCTTGGCGACGCCACGGTGGGCCAGCGCGTCAACTACGGCGCGGGCAGCATCACGGCCAATTACGACGGCGCCAACAAGCACCGCACCGTCATCGAGGACGACGTGCACGTGGGCAGCAACTGCGTACTGGTGGCCCCGGTCACCATTGGCGCGGGCGGCACCATCGGGGGCGGGTCGACCGTGAACAAGTCGACCGAGCCCGGCGCGCTCACCGTGGCGCGGAGCAAGGCTGTGAGCTTTCCCAACTGGAAGCGCCCGCAGAAGAAGCCCAAGGCCTGAAGAGGCAGGCGGATCAACCCAGCGGCAGCCGGGGCTCGAACTTCGCGCGCTTCAGGCTGAAGAAGGCCTTGACGTTGCGCACGTTCGCGTCGGCATTGAAAAGCCGCTGCGCGAGCGCGCCGTAGCCGGGCATGTCGCGGGCGGCCACCACCAGCACGAAGTCCGGGCCCGGCGAAACGCGCCAGCATTGCTGCACGGCGTCGTCGGCGATCACGCGCGCCTCGAAGGCGTCGAGTGCTGCCGCGTCTTGCCTGTCGAGCGAGATTTCGACCACCGCCTGCAGGCCGTGGCCCAGCACCGCGGCCAGGCGGTCAGGCGAAAGCAGCGCGATTTGCCGCTCGATGAGCCCTTCCTGCCGCAGGCGCTGAACGCGGCGCAGGCAGGTCGGAGGCGAAATGCCGATGTTCTCGGCCAGCCGCTGGTTGGTCTGCGAGGCGTCGCGCTGCAGCGCGTCGAGCAGGCGAAGATCTATTGCATCGAGCGAGATCGGTTCCATATATGTATGAATTATGGAATAAAAGTTCATACGAAGAGACGGGTGAAATAAATCTTCAAAAAGATCGATATTTCGAGTGCATATTTTTTCGCCTCATCTCTACCATCTGGCTTTCTCCTCATTCAAAGGCAGCTCACCATGTGCGGCATCGTCGGCGCAGCGTCCCATCGCAACATCGTTCCGGTCCTCGTCCAGGGGCTTCAAAGGCTCGAATACCGCGGTTATGACTCCTGCGGCGTCGCGGTTCATGCGGGCGGCCTCACGCGTGCGCGCACCACATCGCGCGTGGCGGACCTCGTCACGCAAGTGCGCGAAGACCATGTCGAAGGCCTGACGGGCATCGCCCACACGCGCTGGGCCACGCACGGCGCACCGGCCGTGCACAACGCGCACCCGCACTTCAGCCATGGGCCCGGCGCCGACGCGCAAGGCGCGCGCCCCGGCCGCATCGCGCTCGTGCACAACGGCATCATCGAAAACCACGAAGCTTTGCGGGCAGCCCTTGAGGCCAAGGGCTATGTCTTCGAGAGCCAGACCGACACCGAGGTGATCGCCCACCTGGTCGACAGCCTGTACGACGGCGACCTGTTCGAGGCCGTGAAGGCCGCGGTGCTGCAGCTGCACGGCGCCTATGCCATTGCCGTGATCTGTCGTGACGAGCCGCAGCGCGTGGTCGGCGCGCGCGCGGGCTCGCCGCTCATTCTTGGCGTGGGCAAGGAAGGCGGCGAAAACTTTCTTGCAAGCGATGCCATGGCCCTGGCCGGAGTCACCGACCAGATCGTCTATCTCGAAGAAGGCGACGTGGTCGATGTGCAGCCCGGCAAATACTGGATCGTCGACCGCGGCCACAAGCCCGTGCAGCGGCAGGTGCGCACCGTGCAGGCGCACAGCGGCGCGGCCGAGCTCGGCCCCTACCGCCACTACATGCAGAAGGAAATCTTCGAGCAGCCGCGCGCCATTGGCGACACACTCGAAGGCGTGGCCGGCATCGTGCCCGAGCTGTTCGACGGCATCGGGCAGGACGGCGCCACCGGTGCCAGCGCGCATCGCGTGTTCAAGGACATCGACAAGATCCTCATCCTGGCCTGCGGCACCAGCTACTACAGTGGCTGCACCGCCAAGTACTGGCTCGAGGGCATCGCAAAAATCTCGACCCAGGTCGAGATCGCAAGCGAGTACCGCTATCGCGACTCGGTGCCCGACCCCAAGACGCTCGTCGTCACCATCAGCCAGTCGGGCGAAACCGCCGACACGCTCGCAGCGCTCAAGCATGCGCGATCGCTCGGCATGGAGCAGACGCTGACCATCTGCAACGTGGCCACCAGCGCCATGGTGCGCGAATGCAAGCTCGCCTACATCACGCGCGCCGGCGTCGAAATTGGCGTGGCCTCGACCAAGGCCTTCACCACGCAGCTGGCCGGCCTGTTTCTGCTGACGCTCGCCATTGCGCAGACCAAGGGGCGTCTCACCGAAGCCGACGAGGCGCGCTACTTGAAGGAAATGCGCCACCTGCCGGTCGCGCTGCAATCGGTGCTTGCGCTCGAGCCGCAGATCATCGGCTGGGCCGAAGACTTCGCACGCAAGGACAACGCGCTCTTTCTCGGCCGCGGCTTGCACTACCCCATTGCGCTGGAAGGCGCGCTCAAGCTCAAGGAAGTGACCTACATCCACGCCGAGGCCTATGCCGCCGGCGAGCTCAAGCACGGCCCGCTCGCGCTGGTCACCAGCGAAATGCCTGTCGTCGCGGTCGCGCCGAACGACGCGCTGCTCGAAAAGCTCAAGAGCAATCTGCAGGAAGTGCGCGCCCGCGGCGGCGTGCTTTATGTACTGGCCGACGGCGACACGAAGATCAAGGGCAGCGAAGGCCTGCACGTCATTCGCATGCCAGAGCACTACGGCGCGCTGTCGCCGCTGCTGCACGTGGTGCCGCTGCAGCTGCTGGCGTATCACACGGCTTGCGCGCGGGGAACCGATGTGGACAAGCCGCGCAATCTTGCGAAGAGCGTGACGGTGGAGTGAGGCGGGGCTGCGGCCCTGGTTGTAGTCTTCGAATAAATTCTTGGAGTTCATCCTGGACCTGCGCGACCTCCAGTACTTTGAAGTCATTGCCGAGCTCGAGCACATGGGGCGCGCGGCCGAACGGCTGCACCGCACGCAACCGGCGCTGACAAGCTGCGTACGGCGGCTGGAAGAAGCGTGCGGCGCGCTGCTCTTCGAGAAAACAGGACGCGGCATCCGCCTGACCAGTGCGGGGAAGGCGCTTCTCAAATGGGCCCAGCGCACACGCTTCGATGTGGAAAGCGCGCGCCGCGAGATCAACGACATCGGCAGGGGCCTGACCGGAAACATCAAGATCGGCATCGTTCCGACGGCCGCACAGTTCTTGTTGCCTCCGGCCGCGCGCGACTTGATGCGCGAGGCACCCGAGGTCACTTTGCGGACCACCGTGGCGCTGGTCGACATCCTGAAGCCGCTGCTGCGCGCCGGCGATATCGATCTGATGGTCGGCACCGAAGGCGCTGCTGAACCCGGGTTCGCCTCGCAGAATCTGGCCGAGGACGTGATCGTGGTCGCCGCCTCGAATACGCACCCAATCTTCGACAAGCCGAAGCCGAGCCTGAAGGACCTGGCGGGCTATCGATGGGTGCTTCAGCCCCCCGGGGCGCCCACTCGGGACTGGCTCGACCAGACCTTCGATCGCCACCGCATTCACCGGCCTGTGGTGCAGGTCGAAAGCACGATGCTGCTGATGCTGCCGACACTGATCGGCGAGACGGGCCTGCTGAGCTTCATCTCGCGTCTTCACCTGCAGGCGGGGCGTTCCGGCGCAGCCTTGCGCGAAGTGAAGCTGCCGGCCACGACTATGCGCCGCCGCATGGTCGTGACCTATCGCGACAGCGGCTATGTGTCCCCGGCAGCCCAACGGCTGATCCGCCTGCTGGCGAAATACGCCGACTCGCCGCCGGGCTGATACCAAAAGCCAGATCTATCGATCTTCAAAAACTATCGATTGGACTGAATAGGCCCAGCGCCGAATACTTGCCTCCACTGAACGCACCGCCCGCAATCGAGCAGGGTGGGCCAAACAGGAGACAAGTTCATGCCACATCGCGCCCTCACGGCGGCTGCTTCGCGCCGCCTCATCGGCATCGCCGCCATCACGCTACTTGCCGGTGCAACGCTCATGGCGCACTCGACGGCGTCCGCACAGGCGTATCCATCGCGCCCTATCAAGCTGATCGTTCCCTTTCCGGCTGGCGGCGGCACCGACCTTATTGCACGTGAAGTTGCCAACAAGGTGGCCGTCGCCAACGGATGGTCGATCATCATCGACAACAAGCCCGGCTCCGGCGGCAACCTGGGCGTGGATGCCGCAGCCAAGGCACCCGCCGACGGCTACACGCTGGTGCTGGGCCAGACCAGCAACCTGGCGATCAACCCCACGCTCTACGCCAAGCTGCCTTACAACCCCGAGAAGGACCTGACCCCCATCGTCGAGGTTGCAAGCGCGCCGCTCGTCCTTGTGGTGGCTGCGGACTCGCCCTACAAGACGCTCGCCGACGTGGTGGCCGCTGCCAAGGCCAAGCCCGAGTCGCTGAACTACGCCAGTTCCGGCAGCGGCACGGTGGCGCATCTCGCCACCGAGATGTTCCAGAAGACGGCAGCCGTCAAGTTCACGCACGTTCCGTACAAGGGCGCTGCGCAAGGTTCGACCGACCTGATCGGCGGGCAGATCCAGATGTACATGTCGTCTGTGCCGACGCTGATCGGCTACGTCAAGAACGGAAAGATGCGCGCCCTTGCCGTGACCTCGCCCAAGCGCACCGCGGACCTGCCGTCGGTGCCCACCGTTGCGGAATCGGGCTTCAAGGGCTTTGAAGCCGTCACCTGGTTCGGCGTTGCCGGGCCGGCGGGCTTGCCGAAGGACGTGGTCGCCAAGCTGAACGGTGCGTTCAACAAGGCGCTGCAGGACCCGGAGGTCAGGAAAAAGCTCGCCAGCCAGGGCGCCGATGCGCTCGGCGGAACTCCGGAGCAGTTCGCCAAGCTGATCCACGACGACATCGGCCGCTGGGGCAAGATCGTCAAGGAATCCGGCGCCAAGGTCGACTGACCACTTTCATCTCTTGCATCCGAAAGAACGCCATGCCTTCCAATCTTCCCGACATCATTCGCAACTTCGACCGCGTGCCCGCGCACATCGTGGCCCAGGCGGCCCACTTTCAACCGGCAATCCTGGCCGACGTGGCGGGGCGCCGCGGTGCGGTGGACGGCCGCATCAAGGCACTGCGTCCCCGCATGAGGCTCGCCGGCACGGCCATCACGGTGGAAGTGCGCCCCGGCGACAACCTCATGATCCACGCCGCCATCGCCATGGCCAAGCCCGGCGACGTGCTGGTGATCGACGGCAAGGGTGACCAGACCGCGGCGCTCATGGGCACGATCATGATGACCGCATGCAAGAAGCTCGGCATCGCCGGCGTCGTGATGGACGGCGCATGCCGTGACAGCGGCGAGATCGACGAGATGGATTTCCCCGTTTTCTGCGTCGGCACCAATCCGAACGGCCCGACCAAGAACATCGGCGGGCGCATCGGCCATCCGGTGTCGATCGGCGGCGTCACGGTGAACCCCGGCGACTTTGTCATTGGCGACGGTGACGGCGTGGTCGTGGTGGAGCGCGAGAAGATCGAGTCCCTGCTGCCGCTTGCCAAGAAGAAGGTCGAAGACGAGGCCGCGCGCATCGCTGCCATCAAGGACGGGAACACCACCGCCAAATGGCTCGATGCGGCGCTGCGCACCGCCGGCGTGCTGAAAGAAGGCGAGACGCTGTGAGCGCCATCGTCGTGACGGGCGCCGACCTGGCGCCGCAAGCGCTCGCACTGCTCGAGGGGCATGAGGTCGTCTACGCGGGCAAGACACCGACCGAGGAAGACCTGGTTGCCCTGTGCCGCGCGCATGATCCGGTGGCCATCATCGTGCGCTACGGCAAAGTGGGCGCGTCCGTCATGGACGCCGCTCCATCGCTCAAGGTGATATCGAAGCACGGCAGCGGTACCGACACGATCGACAAGGCGGCGGCGAGCGTCCGCGGCATCGAGGTGGTCGCGGCGGTAGGCGCCAACGCCGCAGCCGTCGCCGAGCAGGCCCTCGCGTTGCTGCTTGCCTGCGCCAAGTCGGTGGTGGCGCTGGACGCGCGCATGCATGCCGGCCACTGGGACAAGGCCACGCACAAGAGCCTCGAGCTCGGCGGCCGCACCGTCGGCCTGGTGGGGCTGGGTGCGATCGGCCTGCGCTTTGCGCGCATGGCCGATGCGCTCGGCATGCGCGTGCTGGGGTTCGACCCGTTCGCCAAAAATCTGCCGGCCCATGTCGAAGCGGTGGACCTTGCCACGCTCTGGCGCGAATCCGACGCCATCTCGCTGCACTGCCCGCTGACGGAAGACAACCGAGGCCTGCTCAACGCACAGACGCTGGCGCAATGCAAGCGCGGGGTGATCGTCGTCAACACGGCCCGCGGCGGCCTGATCGACGAGGATGCCCTGCTCGAAGCCGTGCGCTCGGGCCAGGTCGCCATGGCCGGGCTCGACAGCTTCGCGGTCGAACCGATGGCACCCGGCCACCCTTTCCAGGGCGAAACACGCATTGTGCTGAGCCCGCACATCGGCGGCGTGACCGGCGATGCCTATGTGAACATGGGCGTGGGTGCCGCGAAGAACTTGCTGCAGGTGCTGGCGCGCCAGGCCGCGACCAACTGAATCTGCCGAGCTGCGCGAATGAATGCGCCGCCCGCTTTTTGAATATCGCAAGGAACCCATGATTCACAACACCATCCGGCGCATGCTCGGCGCCTGCCTTCTTGCCGCCGCCGCGTCTGCGCAGGCCGCCTTTCCGGAGCGGCCCATCACGCTCGTGGTGCCGTATGCGCCCGGCGGTTCCGCCGATGCGCTCGCGCGGGTGCTCGCGGTGCGCGTCGGCGCGAAGCTCGGCACCAGCGTGATCGTCGACAACAAGCCAGGCGCCAGCGGCACCATCGGTGCGAGCTTTGCCGCCAAGGCCGCACCCGACGGCTACACGGTGCTGTACGACGCAACGCCGTACTCGATCAACCCGCACCTTTTTCCGCGCATGCCGTTCGCCGCCAACGCCTTGCAGCCGCTGGCATTGGTCTCGCTGGCACCCAACATCGTCATCGTGCGCGCGGAGTCGCCCGTCAAGACCATCAAGGACCTCGCGGACAAGGCCAGGTCGGAGCCCGGGAAGATCAACTTCGCATCTGGCGGCAGCGGCACCGTGCAGCGCCTTGCAGCCGAACTGTTGCGCCAGCGGCTCGGTTTGGACATGGTGCACGTCGGCTACAAGAGCGGCGGCCCGGCCATCGTCGACACCATGGGCGGACAGGTCGACTTCATGTTCAGCACCATCGCCGCGTCATACCCGCTGGTGTCCAGCGGCAAGCTGCGCGCGCTGGCGGTGTCGTCGCCGCAGCGCTCGCCGCGCCTGCCCGACGTGCCGACCATTGCCGAGACCGTCGCGCCCGGCTACGAGGCGTACGAATGGAATGGCCTGCTGCTGCCCGCCGGCACCCCTGCCGCTGTCGCCGAGAAGCTCCACAAGGCCGTGGTCGAGGTGCTGAAGGAGGACGAGGTCAAGCGGCGCTTCGTCGACGTGGGCGTGCAGCCGGTGGGCTCGACGCCGGCCGAGTTCGCCGAGTTCCTGAAGAAGGAAGATGCCAAGTGGGCGGACGTGATCCGCAAGGGCAGCATCAAGCTCGACTGAGCCGTCGTCGATGACCGCCAACCCGCTCTCGCAGCCGGTTCCTCATTCGGTGGGACTGAACCGGCCCGTGCTCGCATTTCCGCCGGACGCCTGCGACAGCCACATGCACATCTTCGATCCGCGATTTGCCGCATCGAAGCACTGGAAGCGCCAGCCGCCGCGAGCCGAAGTGGGCGACTATCGTTTGCTGCAGCGGCGGCTTGGCACCACGCGCACAGTGGTCGTCAATCCTTCGACCTACGGCACCGACAACGCCTGCACGCTGGACGCGCTGGCGCAGTTGGGCGAGCACGCGCGCGGCATTGCCGTCGTCGGGCAGGATGTTTCCCACGAAGAGCTCGACCGTCTTGCCGCGCGCCGCATCTGCGGCCTGCGGGTGAACTTCGTCACGCCGCAGTCCTGGGGCACGACCACCGCGCAGATGCTCATCACGCTCGCGGGAAAGGCGGCTCGGCTGGGTTGGCACGTCCAGGTCTTTATGCAGCCGGAGCAACTGGTCGAGCTCGCACCCGTGCTTGCGGCGCTTCCGGTGCCATTGGTCATCGACCACATCGGCCGCATCGATCCGGCCGAGGGGGTCCATGGCGAGGCCTACACGGCCATGCGGCGACTGCTCGACGCAGGCAACACCTGGGTCAAGCTCTCCGGCGTGTACATGCGCTCGCGCGACGGCGCACCGGCCTATCGCGATTGCGCTGCCATGGGCCGGGCGCTGGTTGAAGCGGCACCCGAGCGCCTGGTCTGGGGGAGCGACTGGCCGCACACCACGGAGAATCCCAACACCGTGAACGACGCCGACCTGGCCGATGTGCTCGCGGCCTGGTGCCCGAGCGTGGCGGTGCGCAGCCGCATCCTGGTCGACAACCCCGCGAAGCTCTACGGCTTTGCGGCCGGCTGACTTGCCGGGCAGACCGCCCCTTTAAACCCGTGGGGCCGAGGCCCTCAAGGAGACAGACTTGTACCTACTGCATGCGCCCCAGGTGCTGGAGCTCCAGACCTTCACCACCATGCCCGGCATCTTCCGGCGGCAAGAGCGGAGCGCCTGGGCGGACGCCAACCGCGGAGGCCAACCCACCGATTCCTTTCTCGAAGGCCCCGTGTTCGACGACGCCGGCAATCTCTACGTCTCGGACATTCCCTTTGGCCGGATCTTTCGCATAGACGCCGCGGGCGAATGGACGCAGGTTGCGGAGTACGACGGCGAGCCGAACGGCATGAAGTTCATCGACGCGCACACGCTTCTCGTCACCGACTACAAGAACGGACTGATGCGCGTCGACGTGCGCACCGGCCATGTCACGCCGCACCTGCAGCGGCGCAACACCGAGAGCTTCAAGGGCGTCAACGACCTTGTGCTCGACGCAGAGGGCAACATCTACTTCAGCGACCAGGGCCAGAGCGGATTGCACGATCCGTCGGGCCGGCTCTATCGCTTGCGCCCGAATGGGCAGCTCGACCTGCTGCTCTCCAACGTGCCGAGTCCGAACGGCGTGGCGCTGTCCCCCGATGGCAGGCTGCTGTATCTCGCGGTGACGCGCGGCAACTGCATCTGGCGCGTTCCGTTGCTGCCCGACGGCAGCGTGGCCAAGGTGAGCCAGTTCTTTACCTCCTACGGCCCCAGCGGCCCCGATGGACTTGCGGTCGACACACAGGGGCGCCTGCTGGTCGCCAATCCTGGCCTCGGCTACGTGTGGGTGCTCAACCAGCGCGCGGAACCTGTGATGGTGCTGCGCGGCCCGGCCAGTGCGTCGACGACCAACATCGCGTTCGGCGGGCCCGGCAGAGCGACGCTCTTCGTGACCGACTCCACCCACGGCAATGTGCTGAAGCTGGTGCTGGATACGCCTGGGGTCGCATTGCATCGCGGGCCGCTGCCCGGGCAGCAAGCAGAGAAATACTGATGGTTGATTTGAGCTGGCGTGCTGGAGGCGGTTGTTGCAAGAATGCTGAATTCTTGATCCGGGGGGGCTGCTTTGGAGCAAAGCGTACGGCTGGTGTGGGCCCAATCCGGAAGTTCGCGATGTTCCGAAGCAGTCATTCAGCGCATGTACAGCCTTTCAGCAGAGCGTTGCTTCGGCCACCCTTACCGGAGTTGCCACCAAGGCTTCTTTGGGGGAGCGCTCGATGTCGCCGGAGTTGCTGCCTGCGCGGCCCCGCCCAAGGACTGTGCGCAGATTGAATTCCACACAACAGCGTCCAACGGCATGACTCTTGACCAGTCAATCTTCCCCGCGAACACCGGATGAGGCGCGAAACCGAAAAACTGCCCCACAGATCGCGATACGCCCCGCTCCTTCAGTAAGGCAACACCATTGCTCAAAAGATGTTGTTCCTGCCAAGGCTGAGAGTTCATCAACGTTGCAAACTCTGAACGGTTCGCTGCGACGTGGTGAACCCCGCCTTCCAGTACGTCCAGCTTTTCCACAGCACCAGACCTTCGCTCAAAGAAGAGGTCACCGAAAGCTGAGGCTCCGATAGGCCCTACTTGACCGGTAACCACGTCCGGCCATTCGGAAAGCAGCCTCCTGAAGTCGAGGTGCGCTGCATCGACGAATAGATCGTCCCAAGTCAATGAACTCATGGGTAGGGGTGAAATTGAAATATAGCGGTCAGAGGCAGCTTCTGGCCGGCAACCGCCGGTGCTTCCTCGGCTCAGTCAGGGCCAGAAACATCCTCTCCAAACATCATGCGGTGACCGTCAATGGTCGCGATTCCAAACTCTCGCATGCCCCAGGGCTCTGTACGAAGAGCCTTGACCATCTGAACACCCCGCGCAGCCAGATCCTTGTGCAAGCCAGTGACATCGTCGACCTCAACGTAGGCCATATATGAATGCTCGCCCAGTTCCCGCGCGGCAGGTGTGTCCGGGCACTCTCCCGCCATGATGGTGCAGGCGTCGCGTCTGAACAGACGCCAGCCGGGCACTTCCTTCCACTCGATCGAGAACCCCAGGACGTCGCGGTAGAAATCGGCGGACCGGGCCAGGTCGCGCACTGCGATCACGAACCGAGGTTGTTTGAGCATGACGAATATGACGGAGGATCGAATGACTACCCGCAGGATTCTGCTTCAGAGGTCGGCTGGTCGCCAAGGTCAATGCCCAGCGTCGGAACCGACGCGCGGCGCGCTGCAAGTGGCGCAGTAGTTCGCGGCGGGAGTGCGAAGCGGCTTCCCGCATTCAGAACACGGCGGCCCATAGAGGCTCAGGCGATGGTGGTAAAGAGCAAGAGGATTGGTCTCTTTGAAGCCGGTGATGCGCTCATAAGTTGCTAGCGCTTGCTCTCCGACGTCCGTCTGTGCCTGACGTAAGTCGACCCCTGTTTTCTCGCGATATTCCCGTATCTGCTCTATGAAACTCTTAGGGAAGACCAGTTCATATTCCTCCTCCGTGAGAATCGGGAGATCGATCTTGCATCGCCAGCAATACATAGTGGTAGCCACTCTTCCTCGCTCCTTTGTATGAGGCACATGCTTCTGGAAGACAAAACTGGACGTCCGCCAGAATGTCCGGTCCTGGCCGCATTCTGTCCTTGCTGGCGAGGTCAGGAAAAGACGAATGTCAGAACCGCGAACATGGCCAAGATGAATATGAAAGCCAGCCC
The DNA here is from genome assembly GCF_037203865.1 of Variovorax sp. CCNWLW186. NCBI lineage: Bacteria > Pseudomonadati > Pseudomonadota > Betaproteobacteria > Burkholderiales > Comamonadaceae > Variovorax > Variovorax sp. CCNWLW186. The sequence goes on from NZ_JBBCBO010000024.1 coordinate 34,886, forward strand.
GTCGAAAAGCATGACGCTACGGGCGACAAGGCGAGGCAGGCGCGCGGCGAACGTTCGCAATCGATCTGCGGACGGATGGCCGCGAGGATACATCGCCGCTACGACCAAGCAGCCAATGAGGACCAGTGCGCCGAGCGACAGTGCCACGGCCGCGAAGGCCAGCAGAAACCCAAACGCAGGAAAGTTGTTCATCAGTTGGTGCACCCTGAGTGCTTGCGAAGGTCCGATCTGGCCGAGTGCGGGCTCTGCCTTAACGGACTCGAAGTCGCCTCGAGATCGAGAGCAAGGACGCAGCTAGCGCACTAGACATCGAGCGCTCGCTGCCTGCGGATTTGACGTTTCTCCTCAGCACTAGGCGGCTTGTAGGCGTCGGAACGGCGTCGCCGGAGGGACTTTATCGCGGCAGATCTTGCGCGCATCGCACCAGGATCGGTCACCGTCTGGGCTTCTGCCCACTCCAATGAAGCTTCGATGGGCGCCCCTCTCAACGCGCACAGGCAAAGCGTCTGCTGATATGCCGTCCCGGAGGCGGAGAATGTTCTGATCACGAGCTCTTGCAGTTTTTTCTGTTGTTCTTGCGGCGGCACCAACCCGTCATCGAAGCTCGTCAATCCGCTCAACGCGCCCAGCGCTCGCCAGAACGGATCATCTGGATCGTCCGATAGAGCGGTGGTCGACATGCAGTAGTCCAACAACACCGTTACGCTAGATTCAGCGCGAACTTCACTTAAAACCGCAATGGCAAATGTTGCGAGCGCTCGATCGGCGAGCAAATGCTTCAGTGAAGCGATGCCGCCGCGGCCGTAGCCGACGCAGACTGCAGCCCACCGCGCGAGCGGCGTTACTCTTTTTCCGTCTGCCAGCACGCCGTCCTGGTGCCATCCATGCTGCTTGCAGAGCCGCTCAATCTCATCAGCACCGTCCGCGCCGTAAGCAACTGAGAACCGAATCAAGTCTTCCGGATGAACCGTGCCACCGTAGGACGGTGGGCCGGATCCCTTGGCGGCCTTGCGGGCAAGATCATTGAATTTCATGGGAATTCGGCGGGCGTGCTTGCAGCGATTATGTCGTTCGCCAGCTGCCATCTAGGCCAACGTGGCGAAAGTCTGCTTTTGGCCGAATTCTGTCCTACGGCGCCGTCACCGTGTCGATGAAGTCTGCCACTGCGGAAGCGGCCTCTTCGGGAACGACCTGCAGAAGGCAGTGCGGGGCATCAAACAATTGAACCTTCATGCTCCGACAATGGTGCTGCGCTTCAACCGTCGCTGGCGTCGGCACTATCCGATCGCTTGTACCCTTGAGGTACAGGACGGGGACCTCAAGTGCTCGCGCCTGCGCCCGCATATCGACAGAGACTACCGCCCGGAGCCTGGCGCGCAGTATCGTCGGCTGCACCTGGGCCAGAGCATCTCGCAGCATGCGGCTCAATCTCGGGGTCGCGAACCGGCCGAAGAGCATCGAGCTCAGGATTGACGACGGCGGAAGGGGTGCTGGTAGCGACGCCAACCCGCTGAGCCAACGGAGGCCCGGTCTTGGGTTGCGAACGAACGTGCAGCATAGAACGACGCCTACGACACGCTTCGGATTGGCCGCGGCCAACGAGATGGCTATGGGCCCGGAGAACGACTCGCCGAGCAGGACCAAGGGGCCTTCAGGTGGCAATGCCAGGGCAGCGAGGTCGCGCAGGCTCGCATAGGTTTGCGAATGACCTGATGTTGGATAGGTCACCACCCTGACGCGGGTTCCATTTCCGAGTGCTGCAACGAACGGCTCGAACAGGATGCCTGTTCCGTCCATGCCCGGAAGCAGGACGAGGGTCACCAGATTTTGTGCCGCCGTTGGCAAGGAAGGGGACTGCAAGTCAGAGATATTGTTTGGGGAATGCTTCTGACCGACTGTAGCCGGCCGAAGCCGCGCCGCCCTTGAATGGTGTTCGCGAATTAGGCAGTCGTGACGAACGTCCGGTTCTGGCCGAGGGCTGTCAACCCACCGATGATCGGCGAAGCAGGGATTCGGCTTCGTCATAACTCAAAGGCTGGCCCTTCGATTCGGCGAATTTCTGTACTCGCCAAGGATCAATCACCTCCGGGTCGCTGACAACCACGTGCATATCGACGACGAGGTGGGGTGCTGGAGCTCGCCGGGTGAAGACCACGCCAGCTCCGTGTTTCTGTGCTTCCCAACGCTCGCCCTGAACGTCGAGATCCTCAGCTATCTGAACGCCGAGGAGCCATTTATTCCCCTGCACCTCAGGGCAACGCTGCAGCAGCGCCTCACTAAGTCTTCGCTGCCACTGGACCAGTTCTTCTATCAGGCCATCATTCATAGCTGGTGAGTCAATGAGTTGAGCGTCCGGTTTTGGCCGTAACGAGCCGTTGAGGTCGAGACATCGAAACGTTCAACCATACAGGTGACGCCGCCGCCGGCCAGGTGCGTCAATGACCAAGACCCCGATACCTGGGCGCAATTCCTACACCGGCAATCCCGTTTAGCCCACGCCACGGCATCGCCACGAGCATTGAATCTTGGCTTCTTGCCGAAATGATGAAAAGGAGCAGGCATGCCCAAGCGAGCACAAGATCCTGGTGACGAGGCGGGCCGCCTCGACCCCATCGGCCCTCATGGCCCCAATCCGCCGTCGCACGGCCGAGTGAGCGGCGGTGACCCCGGAGCGGAAGCCGAAGTTAATTTCGACGACGATGAGATCTACTCAGGCACTGGTAACAACAGCCGGCGCGGCGGGACTTCAAAAAGCGCGGGTGCTGACAGCGGGGCACTCGGCCCGCCGTCGGAGCAGTTGTCAGACAGCAACCAGCCGCGCGAGAAGAACGCGAACGGAACCGGGATGTAGCGCCACTGGCGTGATGCAGGAACGGCCTTGGCCCTGTAATCGACCAATCGGCGAGAACCTCCACCAAGCGCCAATGAGACATTGAGCATCGTTGAGCGACTACCGGGCCATGACTGGTACTGGATACTTGGCAGGATGCTCCGGCTGCCCTTCGGGGCTCAGCCTTGCCTTCGCAAAGCAGTCAATCTCAGCAGGCAGGGCGACGCCCGATTGCGCCGAGCGGGTCCAAATGTTCGCCGCTACCTCCACCGCATTGGGGTTGTCGTAGCAGCCCCGAGAGAGTGCGCGCAGATTGGGCCAGCGCTCAAAGGTAAGGCCGACGGTCGTTCCGCAAGTTGGGCAGAACTCGACATAGACCTTCTTCCCGCTTACATCCGATGTGTGCTCGTACTTGCGTATCTCGCCACCGTTGAACTCGACTGCCTCGACGGGGAATACGGAGTTGGCGTAGAACGAGGAGCCCGTCATCCGCTGACAGAAAGTGCAGTGACAAACAAGGGTTCTAAGCGGCGCCTGTTTGACGCGGAACTTGACCGCTCCGCAGAGGCAGCCACCGTCAAGAACAAACGGCATCCTGAAGCTCCTGGTTCAATTCTTCGATGACGCGAGGCGACATCTTTGAATCCTGCCACAGGTCTGACCGTCAGCTCCTGGCCTGAACGAGTCAACCGATATCAGCCCCCCATGGGAGAGCAGAGCTCAACGAGCGTGCCGTCTGGGCAGCGCACATACGACACGACTTGTCCCCAGGGCTTGGTGCGAGGTTCGGCCAATTCTGTCGCGCCCGCCGCCAACGAGCGCATGTGCGCAGATTCAACGTCGTCGGTAACGAAACCCAGTTTCATGCCCAAAGGCTTCTTCGACTCCGAGGCGGCTACATGGCCGCCGTCAAAGTTTGTGGATGCCAGTTCGTGGTGCGCGAAGGCAAGCGTCGTACTCCCAGTCTCAACCTCGCCGTACGTTCCAGACTCATGCAGGAACCGTCGAGGGAAGCCAAATGCCTGCTCAAAGAACCGTAACGAGGCTTCGACATCTGGCACGTAGATGATGGTGTATCCGAACTTCATTTGTGGTTGAGCATTGATTCGTGTAGCCGCCCAATGCTGAGCGTGCAATTCAATCTTGCCATGTCGGCGGCCGGAAGCATGCTTCACTGCAAGGAGAGGCGGATGGCCCGCTTTTGGCCGACTGTATCCGGTCGCAGCCTTGGTGCAGCGACGGGCCGCGCGGCAGGCGTGCGCTACAACCGACTGCTAGCCGCGCTCTCGCCGGTAATGCATTGCCACCGCGCCGTTGCCGAGCGGCTTCGCCGAAACCAGCTCGAGTCGTCGCGTGCTGGGCAACCCGCTCTGGTACAGGGTCGGGCCGTGGCCGGCGATCCTGGGGTGAACGAGGAACTTGTACTCGTCGATCAGATTCAGCCGGTCCAGCTCGGCCGCGAGCTTGCCGCTACCGAGGAGCACGCCGGCCGGGGTCGCGTCCTTGAGCCTTTGCACGCCCGAGCGCAAGTCGCCGGCGATGTGGTGGCTGTTGGCCCACGAAAAGTCCGTTCGCGTCGACGACACGACGTACTTCGGCTTAGTCTCCAGCTTGATCGCCCATTCGCGCACTGCTGGCGGCGCGTCCGCATCGCCGTGGGCGACGGCCGGCCAGTAGCTCTCCATCATCTCGTAGGTGGTGCGGCCCCACAGCATCGCCCCTCCGTCGTCCATGAGGCGGGTGAAGAAGGCGTGGGTCTCGTCGTCTGCGATTCCCTCCTGGTGGTCGACACAGCCGTCCAGGGTGAGGTTGAGGCTGAAGGTTAGAAGTCCCATACGAGTCTCCTCCGAGTCAAGCGGTCGCTGGACTGCCGCTTGTCGACGAATGCCTGCGCGAATCCCGCGCGAGGCCTACTATATGTGCGACAACCCGAGTTTTCCGGCAAGTGCGAACCTTCCGTTTTCACATGAGGAGGACGAAATGAACCAGCAGTCGATTGAGATCCGCAGTGCCACGTCCGACGAGATTCCGCGCGCCGTCGCAGCGATCGTGGCGGCATTCCTCACCGATCCGCCTGCGCGGTTCGCGTGGCCTTCGGTGCACGACTATCTCTTGGCCATGCCCGTGGCCACAGGCGAGTTCGCAGGCAGCAGTTTCCAGTACGGCACGGCCTATGTGTCCGTGGACTTCTGCGGCGCCGCACTCTGGTTGCCTCCCGGCGTGGCGCCGAACGGCCAGGCTCTCGAAAAAGTGTTCCGTGACACGGCAAAGCCCGAGCACATGGACGACCTGCTGGCCACCTTCGAGAAGATCGAAAAGTCGCATCCTCGAGAAGCTCATTGGTACTTGCCCCAGATCGGCGTCGAGCCGAACGCCCAGGGCAAAGGCATTGGGGCGGCGTTGATGCGCCACGCTCTCGCCCGTTGCGATGAGGAGCGATCGCTGGCATACCTCGAGGCGTCGAAGACGCAGAACATTCCGTTCTACCAGCACCACGGCTTCGAGGTAATAGGCCAGATCCAGGTGGGTTCGGCCCCGCTCGTCACGCCCATGCTCCGCAAGCCCGGCCGGCCAGGAGCCTGACCCCGCGGAACTGGACGGCTTCCTGCGGTCCCGGACGCAAGGCAGATACGCCACTGACGCTCGCTGGCCGTCACAGGCGACCTTGTCTCATACATTAGTGGTAACGAACCACAGACTCGGCCGATGCATCGCGACTCCACCCCCCGCCGCAGGAACCATCAGCAGATGGCCTGGTGGGCCGTGGCGCTGTGGCTGGCCTTGCCATGTGCGAGCGCCATGCAGCCGCCGGGTGCGGATGCGGCTGCGGGGCAGCCCGATGGCGCCGTCCACATCACGCGGGCCGAGTTGCTGTCCATCCCGGGTACGGGTTATTCGGCCCCGCCGCGACGCATCGAGGAAGCCAGGCTGCCGGTCGACGGATGGCTGGAAGTCAGCCTGCCGCACACGGCCGAGCGCGAACTGGTTCCCACGTCGTCAGGCGGTGTGAACACCATCACCGATTGGTACCGCATCGAGCTGGCCGGCCTGGCGCCATCGGCAGCACAGCCGCGCCTTCTCTACCTGCCGCGTTGGAAGACCCTGGGCCGCATTGCGGTGTACGGCGACGGCGTGCTGCTCTACCAATCGCAAGGCAGCGCCGTGCACAACGGCTACAACCAACCCTTGCTTGTGCCGCTGAACGCGGCGGCCAACACGCCTTCTCCGCGCTCGGTGCTGATTCGCATCGATCGCCTGCGAAGCAGCGGCAGCGGAGTTTCGACGGTGTGGGTGGGTGACCAGCACTCGCTCGGCTGGCGCTACCAGGTGCGCCAGTTGCTGCAAGTGCAGTTGCCGTTCATGGGCAGTGCCGCATTCCTGGCGGTGGGCGCATTCGCGTTTGCGGTGTGGCTGGGCCGGAGGCGCGAATTGCTCTACCTGCTGTTCTTTGCCATCTCGGCACTGGCCTACTTGCGCACGCTCCACTATTTTGTGAGCGGCGACTACCTGCCGATTTCGGACGAATGGTTCGAATGGATCACCGTTGTCTCGCTGCTCTGGCTGATCATCCTCATCCACCTGTTCTTGCAGCGCTTGCATCAGCAGCCCTCGGCCTGGCTGACCCGCTTGTCTGTCGTCCTGGCATTGGCCTGCAGCGTCGCGACCCTGCCGCATGCATCCGAGGCGATGCCGAGTCTCTATCTGTTCACGCCGCTGCTCAACCTGGCGGTGCTGCCCGTTGCGGTACTGATCTTTGCCGTGAACCTGCGCAAGGCATTGCGTGCGAAGCTGCCCGAGGGGCGCCTGGTGGCCGGCTGGGCGGTGGCGGCCGTCGCATTCACCTCGTATGACGGGCTGCTGCAAAACAACCTGGTCAGCCCGGAGAGCGTGTACACCTCTCCCTACGCCATCATCAGCCTGTTCTTCATCTTCTCGTACATCATGTTCCAACGGTATACGGGCGCGTTTGCCGAAGTGGCCCGGTTGAACAAGGGGCTGGCGCAACGCCTGCAGGCGCGCGAAACCGAGCTGGAGCAAAGCTACCAGCGGCTGCGCGTGGTCGAGAACGAGCAAATGCTCGGCGCCGAGCGCCGGCGCCTGATGCAGGACATGCATGACGGGTTGGGGTCTTCGCTGATCAGCGCCATTCGCTCGGTCGAGCAAGGCGCCATGACCGACAGCGAGATCTCCGGCGTGCTCAAGGGCTGCATGGACGACCTGAAGCTTGCCATCGATTCGATGGAGAGCGTGGATGCCGATCTGTTGCTGTTGCTGGCCACCTTGCGCTTTCGCCTGGCACCACGCATAGAGAGCGCCGGCCTCGCGCTGCGCTGGGAAGTGCAGTCGGTGCCTGCGCTGTCGTGGCTGAATCCCGGCAGCGCGCTGCACATCTTGCGCATCATGCAGGAGTGCGTGGCCAACGTGCTGCGCCACACCCGGGCCACCACCATCCGCTTCAGCACCGCAACGGACGGGCAGGGCGTATGCGTGGTGATCGAAGACAACGGCGAGGGCTTTGCCGTGGAGGAGGCCCTGCATCGACGAGGCCGGGGACTGCGCAACCAGCAGCGGCGCGCAACGGCCATCGGCGGCACCGTCAACTGGGAATCCGGCAGCGCCGGAACGCGCTTCACGCTCTGGTTGCCGCTTGAACAGGTCGCCGGCACCGAATTCGTTCCCCAGTGATGCACCCGCCGCCCGCATATTCGAGCAGCCCAACTGGCTACCATGCGGTTTCTCCCAGCCGACAATCGTCCCATGACCCTGCGCATCGTTCCCAAATGCTGAGTGCTCCTGGTATCGGCTGCCACTTCGGACAACGGCTCGCATCGCAGTACGGCATCGACGCGGTTCAGTCCTTCGTGAGCAGGTCGCGGCGCGGCTGCGAGCTGGGCATTGCGCGCATGCGCTATGAGCTGCCGCATCTCTTCGTGCTCGCGCCGCTGCCCACCGAGGACGCGTTCCTGCTCAGCGTGGAGATCAATCCGGGCGGCAGCCGACGCATCATCCGCGACGGCAACAGCCGGCAACTGGGCCTGCAGCAAGAGGGCGCTTTTCACATTGCCGATCTTTCACGGCGCGCCTCGGCCTACGTGAGCAGTCCCTTCCATTCGGTGTTCTTCCACCTGCCGCGCGCAACCATCGATGCGTTCACCGAAGAAATGGAAATGCCGCGTGTCGACGGGCTGGGCTGCGCCGCCGGCACGCTCGATCCAGTGGTCGCCCATCTGGGGCGCGCCATGCTGCCGGTGCTGATGCATCCGCAGGATGCGAGCCGGCTGTTCGTGGAACACCTGGCGCTGGCGCTGAAGGCGCACGTGGTGCATGCCTATGGCGGCGTAGCCGGGCCGGCGCCGGTGCAAGCCCGAGGCCTCGCGCCCTGGCAGGAGCGCCGCGCCAAGGCGTTTCTCATGGAGCACCTTGCCGGGGACGTGTCGCTGGGCGACGCCGCGCGCGAATGTGCGCTGTCGCGCAGCCACTTCAGCAAGGCCTTCAAGCAGACCACGGGGCATACGCCGCATGCATGGCTTGTAGCGCAGCGCGTGCAAGCGGCGCGCCGCCTGCTGGGGCAGCCGCATCTTCCGATCGCGGAGATTGCCACCGCCTGCGGCTTTTCCGACCAGAGCCATCTGACGCGGGTGTTCACCGCGCACATGGGCACGTCTCCCGCGCGCTGGCGGCGCTTGAACGCAGGGTGATCGCGGGTTGATCGTGGGCTGATTCGCGCGCGGCCCGGACGGGTTCAGGCCGATCTCGGCAGCAGCGCCGGAACCAGTTGCCGGTTCAGCTGCTTCACCCACCACTGAAGCGCCTTTCCCTTGGCGCCGGTCTTCCATGCAAGCCAGAATGCCTCGGGGGCGCGCGGCTCTTCGGTTTGCAGCTCGATGAGCGTGCCGCGCTTCAGTTCGCCCTCGATGCAGGCCCTCGGCAAGAATCCGTGCCCCAGGCCCGCGGCCTGGCAGGCGATCTTCGCGGCCATGCTCGGCACCGCCACGCGGTGCTGGCCGGCAAGCAGCCCCACGGTGCGGTCGGAGAGGGTGCGCGCACTGTCGCTCACCACGATGGCGTTGTGTTCCAGCAGATCGCCGCGATGCAGCGGCCGCTCGAGCCGGGTCAGCGGATGCGTGGGCGCCACGCAGAACGCGAACTCGAGGCTGCCCACCATCACCGCCTGGTAGCCCCCGCCGGCCGGCCCCTCGCCTGCGGCAATGACGATGTCGGCGCGCCCTTCGCGCAATGCCTCCCAGGTGCCGGTGAGCGCCTCGCACCCGATGCGCAGCCGCGTGCCGCAGCGCAGCGCCTCGAACGCGCGGATGTCGTCGATCAATGCCTGCGTGGGAATCAGCGAGTCGTGCACCAGCCGCAGCTCCGATTCGAACCCGGTGGCGATCTGCCGCATGCGCGATTCGAGATCGCCCGCGGCGCCGAGCAGCCACCGGCCTTCCTTCAGCATTTCTTCGCCGGCCGCGGTGAGTGTCACGCGCGGCCCGTTGCGCACGAACAGCAGCATGCCCAGCTGCTCCTCGAGCTTGCCCACGGCGTAGGAGATGGTCGAGGGCACCTTGTTCAGGCGCGTGCCCGCGGCGGCGAACGAGCCGTGGCGCGCAATGGCGTCCACCAGTTCGATGGCTTCGAGGCTGAGCTTGAGCACGGCAGGTCCTTCAAGAATTGAATCATCGAAAAATTCGATGATTGACGGCTAAAAGTTTCGTCAAAAGGCCTTGGTGAAAGAAAGATGATTCGTCCATGCCTCGGAGATTCTTCTCCGAAGCGATTGTGAATCACATCGAACCAAACAACCACCAAGGACCTCAATCATGTTGGAAATTCGCAGCGCCAATGACCGCGGACTTGCAGACTTCGGCTGGCTCAAGTCCCGCCATACCTTTTCTTTCGGCCACTACCACGACCCGGAGCAAGAGGGCTTTTCGGACCTGCTGGTGATCAACGACGACCGCGTGCACCCCGGCCGCGGCTTCGGCACCCACCCGCACCGCGACATGGAAATCTTCTCGTATGTGCTCGACGGCGCGCTCGAGCACAAGGACTCGATGGGCACCGGCTCCGTTATCCGCCCCGGCGACGTGCAGATGATGAGCGCCGGTACCGGCGTGCGCCACAGCGAGTTCAATTCGTCCGCCACCGATCCGCTGCACTTCCTGCAGATCTGGATCGTGCCCAATGCCAAGGGCGTTGCACCGCGCTATCAGCAAGTGCACTTCGCGCCTGAGGAAAAGCGCGGCCGGCTGCGGCTGATCGTCTCGCCCGAAGGCACCGACGGCTCGCTTGCCGTGCACCAGGACGCCCGCGTCTACGCCGGCCTGTTCGACGGCGATGAAGCCGCCTCGCTCACGCTCGGCCCCGATCGCCATGCCTATGTGCATGTGGCGCGCGGCAGCGTGGAAGTCAACGGCCAGCGGCTGGGGGAGGGCGACGGTGCGCGGGTGCGCGGCGAAGAGCGGCTCGACCTGGCGCGCGGCCAGGGCGCCGAGGTACTGGTGTTCGACCTGCGCCCGAAAGAGTTGCCTTCTTTCTGACATTGCACATGCGCCCGTGGCCGGCGCGGACGGCAAATGTCCAAACGGCCTCACTAATCGACAAGACACGCATCGGCGCCGAAACGACGATGCATGGCAAGGCAAGACCTAAATTTTTTCACCAACTCACGGAGAGTCCCATGTCCATCAAAGCCACCCCTACCGCCGGTTCCAAGCTGCTCACCCCCGCCGACCACACGCTGATCATGATCGACTTCCAGTCGCAGATGGCATTTGCCACGCACTCGATCGATGCGGTCAACCTGCGCAACAACGCCGCCCTGGTCGCCAACGCGGCCGCCGGCTTCGGCGTGCCGACCATCCTCACGACCGTGGCCGAGAAGAGTTTCTCGGGCCCGATGTTCAGCGAGATCACCGATGCCTTCCCGGGCCAGAAAATGCTCGACCGCACCTCGATGAACACCTGGGAAGACGCCGCGGTGATCGACCGCGTGAACGAGATCGGCAAGAAGCGCATCGTGCTGTCGGGCCTGTGGACCGGCGTGTGCATCGTGGGCCCGGCGCTGTCGGCCATCGACCAGGGCTTTGAGGTGTTCGTGATTGCCGACGCTTGCGGCGATGTGTCCGCCGAAGCGCACAACCGCGCCATGGATCGCATGGTGCAGGCCGGCGCGCAGCCGATGACCTCGCTGCAATACCTGCTCGAGCTGCAGCGCGACTGGGCCCGCACCGACACCTACGAGATGACGACCGGCATCGCGAAGAAGTTCGGCGGCGCCTATGGCCTGGGCGTGACCTACGCCAAGAGCATGTTCGGCGCCCACGAAGGCTGATGGCCAGGTGAACGGAATGAAGCCCTACGTCCTGTCGCTCGCGCTCGGCCTGCTGGTCGGTGTGATCTACGCACTGTTCCAGGTGCGCTCGCCGGCCCCGCCGGTCATTGCCCTCGTGGGGCTGCTCGGCATCTTGCTCGGCGAGCAGATCCCGCCGCTCATCAAGAGCGTGATCAAGCCCGATGCCGTGGCCACCTCGTGGCTGCGGCACCAGGTCAAGCCGCATGTGTTCGGCGAGCTGCCGCAATGCGCCAAGGCCGAAGCCGGCACCGCGGCCGGAAAGAAGGACGCCTGACGTGGCCGGCATCACCGCCCCCCAATTGATCCTGCACAACGGCCGCTTCACCACGCTGGACCGCGCCAACCCCGTGGCCGATGCCGTGGCCATCGCGGACGGCCGCTTCACTCGCGTAGGCCGCGCGCAAGACATCCTGCCGCTGGCGGACGGCAGCACCCGGGTCATCGACCTGCAGGGCAGGCGCGTGCTGCCGGGCCTCATCGACAACCACCTGCACATCATTCGCGGCGGGCTCAACTTCAACCTCGAGCTGCGCTGGGACGGCGTGCGCAGCCTGGCCGACGCCATGGCGATGCTGAAGCGCCAGGTCGCGATCACGCCGGCGCCGCAATGGGTGCGCGTGGTAGGCGGCTTCACCGAACACCAGTTCGTTGAAAAGCGCCTGCCGACCATCGAAGAGCTCAACGCCGTGGCACCCGACACGCCGGTGTTCCTCTTGCACCTGTACGACCGCGCGCTGCTCAACGGCGCGGCGCTGCGCGCGGTGGGCTACACCAGGGACACGCCGGCACCGCCCGGCGGAGAAATCGTGCGCGATGCAGCCGGCAACCCGACCGGGCTGTTGCTGGCCAAACCCAACGCGAGCATCCTCTACGCCACGCTGGCCAAGGGGCCGAAGCTGCCTTTCGAATACCAGCTCAATTCCACGCGCCACTTCATGCGCGAGCTCAACCGCCTTGGCGTGACCGGCGCCATTGACGCAGGCGGCGGCTTCCAGAATTTCCCAGAGGACTACCAGGTGATCCAGCAGCTGGCCGATGCCGGCCAGCTCACCATTCGCCTGGCCTACAACCTGTTCACGCAAAAGCCCAAGCAGGAGAAGCAGGACTTCCTCAACTGGACGGCCAGCTCGAAATACAAGCAGGGCGACGACTACTTTCGCCACAACGGCGCGGGCGAGATGCTGGTGTTCTCGGCGGCCGACTTCGAAGACTTTCGCCAGCCGCGGCCGGACATGGCGCCCGAAATGGAGGGTGAGCTCGAAGAAGTGGTGCGCGTGCTGGTGCAGAACAAGTGGCCGTGGCGCATGCACGCCACCTACGACGAAACCATCGACCGCGCGCTCGACGTGTTCGAGAAGGTCAACCGCGACACCCCGCTCGCGGGCCTGAACTGGTTCTTCGACCACTGCGAGACCATCTCCGAAAAATCGATCGACCGCATCGCCGCGCTCGGCGGCGGCATTGCCGTGCAGCACCGCATGGCCTACCAGGGCGAATACTTCGTCGAGCGCTACGGCGCCGGTGCGGCCGAAGCCACGCCGCCGGTGAAGCGCATGCTCGAGAAGGGCGTGAAGGTGTCCGCGGGCACCGACGCCACGCGCGTTGCCTCGTACAACCCGTGGGTGTCGCTCTCGTGGTTGGTCACCGGCAAGACCGTGGGCGGCATGCAGCTGTACCCGCAGCGCAATTGCCTGGACCGCGAGGCCGCACTTCGCATGTGGACCGAGAACGTCACCTGGTTCTCGAACGAGGTCGGCAAGAAGGGCCGCATCGAAGCCGGCATGCTGGCCGACCTGATGGTGCCGGATCGCGACTTCTTCGCCTGCCCCGAGTTCGAGATTGCCGACACCACGGCGCTCCTGACCATGGTGGGCGGCAAGGTGGTGTATGCCGCGGGGCCGTTCCAGCCGCACGACGAGGGCGCGCCGCCGCCGGCCATGCCCGACTGGTCGCCTGTGCGCAGCTTCGGCGGCTATGCCGGCTGGGGCGATGCCGAGGGCGCGCCGCTGCAAAAGGCGATGCGCCGCGCGGCCATGGCCTGTGCATGTGCCAACAACTGCAGCGTGCACGGCCACCAGCATGCAACCGCCTGGAGCAGCAAGCTGCCGATTGCCGACCTGAAGAGCTTCTGGGGCGCGTTGGGCTGCGCCTGCTGGGCGGTGTGATGGCCATGCGCTGGACCACTTCACCCGCGGTGCGCTGGGTCGCCTTGCTGCTGCTCTGTGCGGCCTACCTGCAGGGCGGCATCAACAAGGCCCTGGACTTCAACGCGGCCATCGCCGAGATGAACCACTTCGGCCTGTCGCCCGCCGCGCCGCTGGCGGTGGGCGTCATCGTGCTGGAGCTGGGCGCCTCGGCGCTCATTCTCACGGGCTTCCTGCGCTGGCTCGGCGCGCTGGCGCTGGGCGGCTTCACGCTGATGGCGACCTTCGTCGCGCTGCGCTTCTGGGAAATGCCGCAGCCCGAGCGCTTCATGGCCGCCAATTCATTCTTCGAACACCTGGGCCTGGTCGGCGGCTTTGTGCTCGTGGCTTGGCTCGACCTGAAGGAGCGCACCCATGACTGATTCCCCCAAGGGCGCTGGAGCTTCGCCGCCCGGCGCTTTCGCTCCCCTGCGCCAACCGGTGTTCGCGGTGCTGTGGGCGGCCACCGTGCTCGGCAACATCGGCAGCTTCATGCGCGACGTGGCGAGCTCGTGGCTGGTGACCGATCTCTCGGCCAACCCGACCGCGGTGGCGCTGATCCAGACCGCGGCCACGCTGCCGATCTTTCTGCTGGCGATTCCGGCGGGCGTGCTCTCCGACATCCTCGACCGGCGGCGCTTCCTGATCTTCGTGCAGCTGGTGCTCGCGGCCGTGAGCGGCACGCTGCTGGTGCTCTCCCACACCGGCACGCTCACCGTCGAATACCTGCTCGCGCTGACTTTCGTCGGCGGCATCGGCGCGGCGCTCATGGGGCCGACCTGGCAATCGATCGTGCCCGAGCTGGTGCCCCGCAGCGACCTGAAGAGCGCGGTCGCGTTGAACTCGCTCGGCATCAACATCGCGCGCTCCATCGGGCCGGCGGCGGGCGGGCTCATTCTCGCGAGCTTCGGCGCCGCGGTGACCTATGGCCTGGATGTGCTGAGCTATGTGTTCGTCATTGCGGCGCTCATCTGGTGGAAGCGCCCCGCGGCCGTCGACACCGGTCTGTCCGAAAACTTCTTCGGCGCCTTCCGTGCCGGCATCCGCTACACGCGAGCGAGCAAGGAGCTGCACGTGGTGCTGTTGCGCGCGGCGGTGTTCTTTGTGTTCGCAAGCTCTGTGTGGGCGCTGCTGCCGCTGGTGGCGCGCCAGATGCTCGGCGGCACGGCGGGCTTCTACGGTGTGCTGCTTGGCGCCGTGGGCGCGGGTGCCATCGGCGGAGCGCTGTTGATGCCGCGACTGCGCAAGCGGCTCGACGCCGACGGCATGCTGCTGCTGGCTTCGCTGCTCAGCGCTGCCGTGATGGGCGGGCTGGTTTTTGCGCCGCCGCAGTGGCTTGCGGTAGCGCTGCTGTTGTTGCTGGGGCTGGGCTGGATCATCGCGCTCACCACGCTCAACGGCGTGGCGCAGTCCATCTTGCCGAACTGGGTGCGCGGCCGCGGGTTGGCCGTGTACCTCACCGTGTTCAACGGCGCAATGGCGGCCGGCAGCCTGGGCTGGGGCCTCGTCGCACAGCAGATCGGCGTGCCCTACACGCTGGTGGCCGGCGCCGTGGGCCTGGTGGTGGCCGGCCTCATCTTCCACCGGGTGCGCCTGCCCGCCGGCGAAGCCGACCTGCAGGCGTCGAACCACTGGCCCGAGCCGCTGCTGGCCGAGCCCGTGGCGCATGACCGCGGGCCGGTGATGGTGCAGGTCGAGTACCGCATCCGCAAGGAAGACCGGCCTGCGTTCATGGAGGCGATGAGGCGCCTGTCGCTCGAACGCCGCCGCGACGGCGCCTATGCATGGGGCGTGACCGAGCACACCGGCGACGCGGAGCGCGTGATGGAGTGGTTTCTCGTCGAGTCCTGGGCCGAGCACCTGCGCCAGCACCAGCGCGTGTCGCATGCCGACGCCGACCTGCAGAACGAAGCCGTGCGCTTTCACATGGGGCCCGGAAAGCCCGAGGTGCACCACTTTCTTTCCCTCTGATTTTTCGATGTCGGCTTTCTTTTTCCTTTCTCCTTTCCCTCAACTCCACTACCACTGAAAAACCATGACCACACTGACATTGCGCGACGGCACCGAGCTCTACTACAAGGACTGGGGCACGGGCCAGCCCATCCTCTTCAGCCACGGCTGGCCGCTCAGCGCCGACATGTGGGATGCGCAAATGCTGTTCTTCGCGGAACGCGGCTACCGCGTCATCGCGTTCGACCGCCGCGGTTTCGGCCGCTCGAGCCAACCCTGGACCGGCTATGACTACGACACCTTTGCGGACGACATCGCCGAGCTGATCGAAAAGCTCGACCTCAACGACGTGATCCTGGCGGGCTTCTCGATGGGCGGCGGCGACGTCACCCGCTACATCGCGCGCAAGGGCAGTGCGCGCGTGGCAAAGCTTGCGCTCATCAGCGCCGTGACGCCGCTGTTCATGAAGACCGAAGACCACCCCGTGGGCCCCGACGCATCGCTGTTCGCGGGCATTCGCGCCGGCCTGGCCGCCGACCGCCCGCAGTTTCTTGACGACTTCAGCACGCTCTTCTACGGCACCAACCGCCCGGGTGCCAACGTGTCGCAAGGCGTTTTCAAGCAGACGCTGCAGATCGCGCTGCAAGCCTCGATCAAGGCCACGATCGACTGCGTGACCGCGTTCTCCGAGACCGACTTCCGCCCCGACATGGCCAAGATCGACGTGCCCACGCTCGTGATCCATGGTGACGACGACCAGGTCGTGCCGATCGACGCCACCGGCAGGCTGGCAGCCAAGATGATCAAGGGCAGCCAGTTCAAGGTGTACGCCGGTGCGCCGCACGCCACCTGCACCACGCACAAGGACCAGGTCAACGCCGACCTGCTCGCGTTCATCCAGGGCTGATTGCTACACGGGCCATCAAAAGCCTGGCCGCGGCGGCGCTGTGTCTGCAACCCGCATCCTGCGCCGCCAGATGCCTGGCGGCACGCCGGCATGCTGCGAGAAGACACGGGAGAAGTGGCTTTGATCGGCAAAGCCGCAGGCCGCGGCAATGTCCGCCAGCGAAGCGCCGGCGTTCATGAGGAGCGCGCGCGCGTGCTCCAGCCGCTGCGCAATCAGCCATTGGTGAGGCGTGCAGCCGGTGGTCTCGCGAAAGGCATGGATGAAATAGCTGCGCGACAGCCCGCACGCATCGGCGATCTCGGTGATTGAAATGCTGCCGTCGAACTTGCTGCGCAGCATTTCCTTGGCGCGCGCCTCGTGCGAGCGCGACAGGATCCGGTTGGTGCGGGGGGCCGACGTTGCCGCGCCGCCGTAGGTTTCGACGAGATAGCTCGTCATGGCAACACTCAGCTGCTCGACGAACAACATGCTCGCGCCGGCGGGGTTCTCGAGCGCCGGCGCCAGGGCCTCGGCAAGGTTGAGCAGCACCTCGTCCCGGACGCCCGCCACATGGGCCAGGCTGCCGACGCGCTTGCCCGGCTTTTCCTCGATGGCCCGGTCCAGGCTGGCCTGCGATATCTCGAGCAGCACAAAATCGAAAGGGCGCCGGATGTCGGCACGATAGCGTTCCGAAAAACCGCGAATGTAGATCGACCCCCTGTCGAAGTCGTGGCACGAGGCATGCCGCCCGGCCACGATGCGCCGGCTGTGGCCGTCGCGCATCGAGATGCCGAGCAGCACGCCGCGAGCGCTGGGCTCCGTCTCCACATGGTGGAGGTGAGGCTGGGCCATGGTCTTGCGGTGGATTCCGACGCCGTTCGCGCTTAGGCCCTGGTCCCGTTGAAGATCGCTGGACATGCACCCGAGCGTGTCTTTCGGTGCCGGCGTGACTCGCAGCGGCGATGCTTGCGGAGCCGGCGGAAACGTAGTTCTGCTTTGCGCCAGACGGTCGCTTTCAACATGCATGGGTGGACGGAACAGGGAAGGGGAGTCGGCAAGCCTATCAGGAGCACGGGCATTCGAAGCCGCGCGGGAGCTTCCGGTAGACTGTTTGCATGCGTCGGCGCTTCGCGATTGTTCTTCTGCTGCTCTCTGCCTTTTGGCAGGCCTTTGCCATGGCCGGGCAGACGACGGCGTTTGCGGATGTGCAGGAAATCGGGCACGCCGTTCTTCACTGGCAGGGCGAAGCCCACCATCATCACGATGACGGATCGGTCGCGCTGGACGAGTCCGACGAATCCCTGCAGCACGTTGCCTCCGATGGTTGCCTGGGCAGCTCGGCAGTCTGGGCGACCATGT
Organism: Variovorax sp. CCNWLW186; assembly: GCF_037203865.1. Lineage (NCBI taxonomy): Bacteria > Pseudomonadati > Pseudomonadota > Betaproteobacteria > Burkholderiales > Comamonadaceae > Variovorax > Variovorax sp. CCNWLW186. The sequence continues at coordinate 52,447 of NZ_JBBCBO010000024.1, forward strand.
CGTTCACCTTTGCGCTGGCCGTCGGCGCACCGCCGCTGGCGGTGAACGAATTGCAAAGAGCCGGGCCGCATCCCGACGGCCCTCGACGACCTCCAAGACTGACCGCCTGAAAACGCCCTTGCTCACCCAGCGCTTGCGCGGGTGGGTCGTTTTCATGCAGGCGAAACCCGCCGGACGATGCTGTGCCTTGGTGCACGCGATCCGCGGGGCTCCTCGCCGCCACGTCAGTCAGGAGTCTTGTGAAACCCGTTCCATGGTTCGTGTCCTGCGCCGTCGCAGGAAGCGTGCTTCTGGGAGCCGCGCCCACAGCTGCGCAGGCGCCCGTTCCTTCGTCCTTTTTGCCGGCCGGCGTGACGCTTGGCCACGCCCTCGAGGCCGCCTGGCAGCGTGCCGTGCAGGCCCGGGAATCGGAGGCGCAGGTCCGGCGCGCCCGGGCCGAGCAGACCGCCGCGTCCAGCCTTTGGGCAGCGCCGCCCGCCGTCGAGCTGAACCATCTCAACGACCGCGCGCACTCGAATGCGGGGCGGCGCGAAACGGAAGTCGGTCTCGTCTGGCCGCTCTGGTTGCCCGGCCAGCGCGACGCGCGCGCCGCGGCGGCCGACGCCGAGTCGAAGCTTGCCGACGCCGCAACGCAAGCCGCCCGATTGCGCGTGGCCGGCCAGGTGAGGGAGGCGGCGTGGAAGCTGTCGGCAGCCCAGGCCGAAGCCGCTTCGGTGGCCACGCAGGCGCGCTATCTCCAAGGCATTGCCGACGACGTGCAGCGTCGCGTCCAGGCCGGCGATCTCGCACGAGCCGATGCACTGGCGGCGCGCGCCGAGCTTCTGGAGGCCAGATCCGCGCAGAGCGACGCCGACCAGCGCGTGCAGGCCGCGCGCGCGCAATGGAAAACGCTGACCGGGCTGGAGGCCATGCCGCGCTTGCAGCCTCCGCTGGCGGCGAGCGTTTCCGATATGCCCACCGAAGAACACCCGGAACTGCGCCTGGCCGCGCAGGCCGTCGAGCGTGCGCGCAAGCGGCTGGATTCAGTCAACCTGTCGCGCCGCGACCCGCCCGAGCTCTCCGTCAAATACCGCGAGGAATCCCCCGGTTTCGGAGAGGCGGCGCAACGCGGCATCGGAATCGGCCTTCGAATCCCGTTCGGCACCGACAGCCGCAACGCGCCGTTGCAGGCGGCGGCGCTCGGCGAGCTCGACGTGGCCGAGGCCACCGAGCAGCGTTTGCGCGAGCGGCAAGACGCTGACCTGGCCCTGGCGCGAAGTGCGCTGCAGAGCGCTGCGCAGCAACTCGACGGCACTCGCGATCGCGCAGGGCTGCGTCGTGAACGCGCCCAACTCGTCGACACGTCATTCAAGGCCGGCGAGACCTCGCTTCCCGAACTTCTGCGCGCCGCCAACGCAGCGGCGCAGGCCGATGCGGCACTCGCACGCCAGCAGGCCGCCCTGGGCCTTGCCCACGCCCAACTCCAACAAGCACTCGGACTTCTTCCATGATCGATTCATCGAACGCCACACAGCGCAGGTGGCATCAACGCCTGGTGCTACTCGCAGCGGCCCTGTTCCTTTTCTTCGCAGCCGGTGCCATGGCATCGCCTGGGGCCCATGGCCCGAATGGCGAGCATCTCGATGGCCCCACCCAGGCGGCGTCCGGCGCGAGCAAGGCACCACGCATGGAAGCCAGGTCGGAGGCCTTCGAACTGGTCGGCCAACTGCGCGATGACGAGTTCTCGATGCTGATCAACCGCTTCGAGACCAGCGAACCCGTGCTGGACGCAAAGGTCGAGATCGAGACCGGCGCACTGAAGGCGCCCGCAAAGTTCCACGCGGACATGGGCGACTACGCGGTGGACGATGCCGCGTTCCTCAAGGCATTGAAGGCCCCCGGCGCGCATGCGGTGGTAGTCACCATCGTGGCGGGTGCCGAGTCCGATCTGCTGGAAGGCACGCTCACGAGCGAAGGCGCCGACGCGCATTCGCATGAAGACGGGCACGGCCATGGAATGCCGACGACGGCATGGCTGGTCCTGGCGCTCGTCGCGCTGGGTCTTGTGATCTACGCGCTGAGCCGCAGGCCTGGCGGCCGCACGGCAACACGCTCTGGAGACGCTTGATGAAGCAGATGACTTTTTCAGCGCCGCGGTGGATGACGCGCAATCACCGGTGCGCAGCGCTCGGCATTCTTGTCGCCCTGCACCTCGCCGCCCTCGGCACCGCATCCGCCGCGCCAGGCGCCCACGGCCCCAACGGCGAGCACCTGGATGCGCCGACCGGTGGAAGCACCTCCGGCCTGGCCCGGCTGCCCGACGGAAGCGTGCAGGTGCCGATGCTGGCGCAACGGCGCATGGCCGTACGGACGGTGCTCGCGAACGAAACCGAGGCCCACGCGACCGTGGAGCTTTCCGGCCGCATCGTGATGGACCCGAATGCCGGCGGGCGCGTGCAGCCGGCGCACGGCGGGCGGATCATGCCGGGGCCGGCGGGACTGCCGGTGGCGGGGCAGGCCGTGCAGCGCGGCGAAGTGCTCGCCTATGTGCAGCACCATGCGGAGCCCTATGCACTTGCGGCGCAGCAATCGCAACTGACCGAGTTGCGAAGCAACCGGGAGCTGGCGGCAAAGCGTGTGCAGCGCCTGCAGTCGCTCGAGGGCACGGTGCCGCGCAAGGAGATCGAAGCCGCCCGGGCCGAGCTCGAGAGCCTCACGGCGCGGGAGAAAAGCATCGGTGCCAGCCTGGGCTCGCGGGAGGCACTGACGGCACCGGTCACCGGCGTCATTGCGCGCGCCGATGCGGTCGCCGGCCAGATCGTCGAAGCGCGCGACGTGCTGTTCGAAGTGATCGACCCTGGCCGCGTGCTGGTCGAGGCGACGACCGCCGACCCGGCATTGCCGGCACGCGTAGGTGACGCCTTCTTGCAAGGCACTCCAGGTGTCAGGCTGAAGTTGCTCGGTGCTGCGCGGTCCTTGCGCGACGGCGTGCTGCCGCTGACCTTTCGCGCGCAGCCTGAGAAAGCGGGCACCCCGATGCCCCTCGCGGTCGGGCAGCCGGTCACGGTCGTCGCCTCGCTCAACGAGCGCATCAAAGGGTTCGTCTTGCCCGCGCAGGCCGTGGTGCGCAACAGCGCCAACGAGCCGATCGTCTGGATCAAGTCCGGTCCCGAACGCTACATACCGCAGCCGGTGCAATACCGCGCGCTCGACGCCGCCACCGTGATCGTCACCCAGGGCCTGGGCGCCGACAACCGCGTCGTGGTGCAAGGCGCACCGCTCATTGCGCAGATCCGCTGAACGGAGCCGCTCCACATGTTCAACTGGATCGTTCGAAACAGCCTGCACAACCGCCTGTTCGTGCTGGCGATTGCGCTGCTGCTGCTGGTCTATGGTGCGATCACGGCGTGGCGCACGCCTGTCGACGTGTTTCCGGACCTCAACAAGCCACTGGTCACCGTGCTGACCGAAGCCGGCGGCATGGCACCCGAGGAGGTAGAGCAGCTCGTCACCTTCCCGCTGGAAACGGCGCTCAACGGCATGCCGGGCGTGACCCGTGTGCGTTCGACCTCGGGCATCGGCCTTTCCATCGTGTATGCCGAATTCGACTGGGGCACCGACGTGTACCGCAACCGCCAGCTCGTGGCGGAACGCCTCGCACAGGTGCGCGAGCAGTTGCCGGCGGGCATCGCGCCGGTCATGGGCCCGGTCTCCTCGATCATGGGCGAGGTGATGCTGATCGCGTTGCCGCTGTCCGCGGGCGATGGCAAGACGGCCGCCGACCCGATGCGGGCGCGGGAATATGCCGACTTTGTGCTGCGGCCGCGCCTGCTGTCGATTGCGGGGGTGTCGCAGGTGATCCCGATTGGCGGCGACGTGCGGCAGTTGCGGGTGGAACCCGACACGGCGCGCATGGCGCAGTTCGGCGTTTCGCTCACGCAGGTAGAGCAGGCGCTGCGCGGCTTCGCCGGCAATGCGGGCGGCGGCTTCATCGACCTCAACAGCCGCGAATACCTCATCCGCCACATCGGGCGGACCAACCGCGTCGAAGACCTGCAGGGCGTCGCGGTGGCCTGGAAAGAAGGCCGTGCGATTCTTCTGAGTCAGGTGGCCGAGGTGCGCTACGCAGCCGCCATGAAGCGCGGTGACGCCGGCTACAACGGCGCACCGGCGGTGATCGTGAGCGTGCAAAAGCAGCCCGCGGCCGACACGGTGCAGCTCACCGGTGCCATCGAGGCCGCACTGGGCGAACTGAAGCAGGGCTTGCCGCCCGGCCTTGCCGCGCCCAAGGTGCTGTTCCGGCAGGCCGACTTCATCGAGTCCTCCATCGGCAACGTGAGCGAGGCGCTGCGCGACGGCGCGATCATGGTGGCGATCGTGCTGTTCGCGTTTCTGCTTTCGGCGCGCACCACGGTCATCTCGCTGGTCGCCATTCCTTTGTCGCTGGCGGTCACCGCGCTGGCCTTCAAGCTGCTCGGGCAATCGATCAACGTGATGACGCTCGGCGGCCTGGCCATTGCCATTGGCGAGCTGGTCGACGACGCGGTGGTCGACGTCGAGAACATCGTGCGCCGGCTCAAGCAGAACCGTGCGGCGGGCAATCCCTTGTCCACCATGGAGGTGGTGCGACAGGCCAGCGTGGAGGTTCGCTCGGGCATCGTGTACGCCACGGTGATCGTCGTGCTGGTGTTCGTTCCGCTCTTCGCACTGCCGGGGATCGAGGGCCGGCTGTTCTCGCCGCTGGGCATTGCCTACATCGTGTCCATCCTGGCCTCGATGCTGGTGTCGATGACCGTCACGCCGGTGCTGTGCCACTACCTGTTGCCGAAGATGAAGCGGCTGGACCATGGCGACAGCCCGCTGGTCACGCGCCTGAAGCGCTGGGATGAAAAGGTGCTGGGCTGGTCGTTCGCGCGCGCGAAGCTGCTGATCGCCATCGCCGCGCTGGCAGTTGCCGCGGCTGCGGCCAGCGTCCCGTTCTTTCCGCGCGCCTTTCTGCCGGCGTTCAACGAAGGCTCGCTGGTGCTGGGCATGGTCTTCAATCCCGGGACGGCGCTGGCCGAGGCCAACCGCATGGGCGCGCTCGCCGAGACGCTGATCGCCGAGGTACCCGAGGTAACGCAGGTGGGCCGGCGCACGGGCCGCGCCGAGCTCGACGAGCATGCCGAAGGCGTGCATTCGGCCGAGATTGACGTGGACCTGAAGCGCTCCGCACGCAGCCGCAAGGCGGTGATGGCCGACATCCGGGCGCGGCTTGCCGTGCTTCCGGCGCAAGTCGCGGTCGGCCAGCCGATTTCTCACCGGTTGGACCACCTGCTGTCGGGCGTGCGTGCGCAGATTGCGCTGAAGATCTTCGGCGACGACACCGACACGCTGCGCGGCCTGGGCGAGCAGATGCGGCAAGGCCTTTCGGGCGTGCCAGGCCTTGTCGACCTGACGGTGGAAAAGCAGGTGCTCATCCCGCAGATCACCGTGCGCCTCGACCAGCGCAAGCTTGCACAGACCGGCCTTTCACCCGGCGAGGCGATCCGGATCCTGCAGGCGCTCACGGATGGCGCGCATGGCGCGCAGATCGTGGACGGCCTGCGCCGCTACGACCTTGTGCTGCGGCTGCCCGACGGCCGACGCAGTCCGCAGGACCTGGCCACGACGCTGATCGACACGCCCGCGGGGCGGCTCCCGGTCTCTGCCATTGCGACAGTCGAGGAAACCGATGGCCCGAACCAGATCGGACGCGAGAACGGGCGGCGGCGCATCGTGGTGTACGCCAACACCGACGGTTCCGACATGGGTCGCGTGATCGAGGACATCCGCGCGGTGATCGCGAAGACCAACCTGCCCCCGGGCACCTTCGTGAGTCTCGAAGGCCAGTTCCAGGCACAGGAGCAGGCAGCGAAACTCATCGTGGGCCTTTCGCTGATCTCGCTCGCGATGATCTTCCTGGTGCTGTACGCGCGCTACAGGTCGGCAGTGCTGGCCGGCATCGTCATGGCCAACATTCCGCTCGCGCTCATCGGCAGCGTGGTGGCCATGTGGCTTGCGGGCGTGAGCCTTTCCGTTGCCTCGATGGTGGGCTTCATCACCCTGGCCGGCATTGCCACGCGCAACGGCATCTTGAAGATCAGCCACTACATCAACCTGTGCAGGTTCGAAGGAGAAGCCTTCGGGCAGGCCATGATCGTGCGCGGTTCGCTGGAGCGGCTGACGCCGGTGCTGATGACCGCGCTGGTCGCAGCCTTTGCGCTCACGCCGCTGCTGCTGGCGGCCGATGCGCCGGGCAAGGAAATCCTGCATCCGGTGGCGGTGGTGATCTTTGGCGGCCTCGTGAGCTCGACGCTGCTGGACACGCTGTTGACGCCGGTTCTCTTCTGGCTTTTCGGCCAACGCGCCACCGAGCGCCTGCTCGAAGCGGAGCCGGTCGAAGCCGGTATCCGCTCTACACCGCAGGAGGCCTACTGACGCAGACTCCGACTCCCAAAGGCACCGCGGCGCCGCCTGTCCAAGCGCGCCGAGATCGAACATAGGAACCCCAACATCATGAAATCCGGAAAATTCAAACACCTTCTCGCCGCGCTCTTGCTGTCTTCGTCGGCCGTTGCGACTCTGCCCGCCTTCGCCCATGGCGCAGCCCCCGCGCGGCACGGCGGTGTTGTGCAGACTGCAAGCGACATGTCGTTCGAACTCGTGCCCGCCGCCGATGGCGCGGCGCTTTATGTCGTCGATCACGAGGCCGACTACAACGTCAAGCAGATGGGCGGCAAGCTGACCGTTCTGAACGGTGCCGAGAAGACCGAAGCCGAACTCAAGCCAGCGGGCGGCAACAAGCTCGAAGCCAAGGGCGTCAAGCTCGGCAAAGGCGCCAAGGCAGTGGCTACGGTGACGGAAGGCCGCAAGACGACGACGGTGCGCTTCACGATCAAGTAGTCCGGAGCACTGTTGCGCGCACCCGTGGAGGCCAGGGCGGCTACTCCCCCTCCACCCGGTCCCGCCGCATGGCTCGCCAGAGCGCGAGGTCATACCCAATCTTCAGCAGCCCGCAGGCGATGAGCGGCAACGAGATCCACCCGGCCGCAAACAGCGCGCCGCTGATCGTCGGGCTGATGGCCGCGGCAAGGCTGCGCGGCACGGCCGTGAAACTCGCCGCGGCGCTGCGCTCCGCGGGTGTGACCACCGCCATCACGTAGGCCGTTCGCGTGGGCACGTCCATCGACGACAGTGCACTGCGAACCATCAGGAGGCCCAGCGCAATCGGCAGGCTGGGCGCCAGCGCCGCAAGTACCAGGCACACGTTGGCCGGCAAGTGCGTGAAGACCATGGTGTTGAGCAACCCGATGCGCCGGGCGACCACCGGTGCGGCAAGCTGCGACGCTGCGCCGAGCAAACCGGTCCAGAAGAAGAACACGCCCGCCTGGGTCAGCGAGAGGCCGAACCGCTCCAGCAGCCACAGCGACATCAGCGCGTTGATGGCGAGTCCACCGGCAAACGAATCGACGCTGAAGAGCGCCGCCAGCCGCATCACCACGCGCCGAGACGGTCCGAGCGGTGCCGGCGGCACAGGCGCGCCGTTCGCGCTGCTGCTGCCGGTGCCGACGTGCGCGGGCAGCTTCCGGTAAAGCCAGAACACGGCCAGCCCGATGGCCGCGTAGACCACGAACATCCCGCGCAGCGCATCGATCCGCGTGAGACCGCTGTGCCGAACCAGCCAGTCGGGCACGGCCGCGGCCAATGCACCCAATGCCGCGCACAACGCACCCAACAGGCTGTAGCGCGCGAACAGGGCCGTGCGGGCATGCCCCTGCGCCGCCGCAGCCAGCCGTGAATGTTCGAGCGGAAGGAACACGCTGACGTCTCCCGAACTGGGGTTGAGCGTGCCGACCAGCGCGACGATCAGCAATGGCCAGAACGACGTCAGGCCCGCAAAGCCCAGGCCCGTGGCCGCCATCAGCAAGGCGGCGCCCCGAAGGAGCCGGCCGCCCGCAAAGCGATATCCCCAGGCGCCCACTGCGAGGGTGGCAAGCGCCGAGCCCAGCATCGTCGCGGTGGCGACGATGCCGACCTCCAGCGTACCCAGCCCGATCGACAGCAGGTAGGCCGGCAGCAGCACGGCCATGTAGCCGTCGCCAAAGGCGCGCAGTCCGCGGGCGGCGAGCAAAGGCACGGCGCCCGGGTCGACTCCGGCTGGCAGCAGTCTTGCAAGACCGGTGCGCGGCCCAGGCGAAGGTGCGGCGCTCATCGGCTTGGCCCGGGAGGCTTGGCCTCGACCGGCCGGCCCGCGGCCTGCCAGCCGTCGAAGCCGCCGCGCAAATACCGCGCATCGATGCCCATGGCGCGCAGCCGCATCGCGGTGCTGCGACCAACCTCATGCCCGTAGACGCAATAGACCACGACGCCGCGGTCCGCCGGCAGCTCGAAGGCCCATCGGTCCACGGCCGACGGGTCGAACCACGTGGCACCGGGGATCATCGCGGTCGCATGCTCGAACACGCCGGCCCGGCGAACGTCGAGCAGCGTCGATCCGGCGACCTCATCTTGCGTCGCGCCGAAGGGCTCGCTGGCGGCGTGCACGGCCTGCTGGTAGCGCTCGTACACCCGAGCCAGCAACCCCCACCCCGAACCGCCGTCATGGGCCTTGCCCATGGCGGCAAACTCTTCGCGCCAACGCTCGGCACTGCCGAAGCTGGCCGAGAGGGCCAGCGCCATGGCAGGCTCCATCGGTTCGCTGTTGCCGCCGAGCGAGACGAGGTACAGCTCGTGCAGCAGCATCGGGTCGAAGGGAGAAAGCGGGAGGGGAACGGGCGCAGAAAGCGCGTGGGATGCGTCAGGCGAAGTGGTGTCCACGGAGTGCTCCGTTGTGAGTCACCAGCGCTTGGACGGGACACCGTCTGACTTTGCAGAACGGGAGGCTGTTTTCCCGATGCCGGCATCGTACACCGGGTTTGAATCCGTTGTCCAAGCCAGAAATCACGAACTCGGAGTGCGCCCCGCGAGCGCCTTGCGCGCCATGGCGCCGAGCGTGCGCAGGCCCTTCTCGATCCGGGCGTCCCAGCCGTGGCCGCCGCTCAGCCGCAGGCAGTGGGCGTATTTGCCGCTGGCAGAGAACACGACGCCGGGCGCGAAGCAAATGCCTTTTTCGAGCGCCTGCGCAAACAGCAGGCGCGTGTCGGCCGGCTCGGGCAGCTCGACCCACAGCACAAAGTTTCCTTCGGGCCGCGACACCTTCGTGCCCGGCGGAAACGCCTGCTCGATCACCCGCGTCATGCGTTCGAGAGTGTCGGCAAACTCGCGCCGGATGCGGCGCAGGTGCCGGTCGTAGTCGCCGTTGGAAAGAAAGGTGGCCAGTGCCACCTGGGTCAGCACCGGCGTGGCCAGGCTCGTGGCGAACTTGGTTTCGAGTACCCGCGCCATGTGCCGGCCGGTCGCGATCCAGCCGATGCGGTAGCCGGGCGCAAGCGTCTTTGAAAACGAGCCGCAGTAGATGACGTTCTCGTGCGTGTCGAGCGCGCTGAAGGGCAGGGGGCGCTCCTCGCCGAAATGAACGTCGCCGTACACGTCGTCCTCGATCAGCGGCACGCCGTGCTTCGCGAGCAGGCGCAGCACGGCGCGCTTGTTCTCTTCGGGCATGGTGCAGCCCAGCGGATTGCTGAAGCTCGACGCCAGCACGCAGGCGCGCACCTTGCCCGAGGCCACGATCTCGCCGAGTGCATCGACGTCCACGCCGGTGACGGCATCGGTTGGCAACTCGACCACCTTGAGCCTCTTCGCGCGCAAGACCTGAAGCAGCCCAAAGTAGGTGGGCGATTCGATCGCGACCGTGTCGCCGGGCTCGGTGACCGCGTCGAGCGCCAGTGCCAGCGCCTCGGTGCAGCCGCAGGTAATGGCGATGTCATCGGGCGACAGCGCCTGCCCGTAGCGCAGCGCGCGCCGGGCAATTTCCAGGCGCAGCGACATCTCGCCGCGCGGCGGCGAATAGGTGTTGCTCTGCCCGCCCTTCACGCGCGCCGTGCGCGCAAGCACAAGATCCAGCTTGGACGAAGACAGCAGCCGCTGGTTGGGAATGGCGCAGCCGAGCGGCACCAGGGTGTCGTCCGAGGCGTGCTCCAGCAGGTCGAGCATGAGGCCCGAGAGCTCCACCTTCGCCGGCCGGATCGAGTGCCGCGTGGTCGTTGGAACGGACAACGCGGGCGGCGCCTTGGCAACGTAGTAGCCCGACTGAGGCCGCACCTCGAGGATGCCGCGGTCTTCGAGCAGGCGATAGGCCTGCACGGCCGTGCTGAGGCTGGTGCGTTGCTGGGTGCTGATCTCGCGCAGCGACGGTGCGCGCATGCCGGGCCGCAGCGCGCCGCGGCCGGCGAGGCCGGCCACGAAATCGGCGACTTCTTCATAGCGGAACCGGGGAGATTGCGACACGGTTGAATCCTGCTTTCATGAACGGCACGGCATGCAACTGTACTGCACCTAATTTCAATAAATTGTGGCTGTTATCGCGAGTCACGAAACGGCAATATCAATGCACAGCCACACCAATCGATCAAGCAGCAGTACATGGCACGGTTTCCGGACAACGAAATCATCTCCCTGGTCAGCAAGGCGCCCCGGTTCGATCTTGCGGAAAGCGTGGGGCCGAGCGTGCGGCTCGCGGAACTGATCGACACGGCCTTCGGCGATGACGCCGATTTTTCGCTGGACTACGGAACGGCGGCGGGCAACCCGGAGCTGCGGCAGGAGATCGCGAACGAAAACGGCGTGCACGCCGACGACGTTGTGGTCACGGTGGGCGGCATGCACGCGCTCTTTCTCATTGCCTTCACGCTGTGTGAGGCGGGCGACGAAGCCATCGTGGCCGAGCCGGTGTTTCCGCTCGCGCGCAACGCGCTGACCGCGGTGGGCGCCGTGACGCGTCCACTGCCGCTCGGCTTCGACACGGGCTACCGAATCGACCTGGAGGCGCTGCGACAGCTGCTGTCCCCCAAGACGAAGCTGGTGAGCCTGGCCTCGCCGCAGAACCCCTCGGGCGTTGCGATCCCCGAGCAGACCCTGCGCGACATCGTGGCCATGCTGGCCGAGCACGCGCCCGATGCCTGGCTGCTGATCGACGAAACCTACCGCGAGGCCGCCTATGGCGAGGATGCCGCCGCGCCGAGCGCCGCATGCCTCGGGCCGAAGGTCATTTCGGTTTCTTCGCTGTCCAAGAGCCATGGGTCGGCGGGCTTGCGCATCGGCTGGGCGATCACGCGCGACACGGCGCTTCGACAGGCGCTGGTGACGGCAAAGTTCAGCACGGTGATCTCCTGTTCGCCGGTCGACGAGGCGCTTGCGCTGGCCGTGTTCAGGCAGCGCGAACGGATCATCGGCGAGAGGCGCAAGCTCCTCGCGCAAAACCTGCAGCTGGTCGAGAACTGGGTGCTGCGCCATCCCGGCCACATCGACTGGGTGCGCCCGGATGCGGGGGCGTTGTGCTGCATGCGGCTCAAGCCCGAAGTCTTCGACGCCGCGGCGATCGAGCGCTTCTATGCGACGCTGGCCAGGTACAGCACGCGTGTCGCGCCCGGCGCGTGGTTCGGAGACGACCCGCTGGTGTTTCGGCTGGGCTTCGGCTTGCCCACGCTCACGGCGCTGGCCATTGCGCTGGAGTGCGTATCGGTGGCCTTGACCGAGGCCACGCGGGCGCCAGAGGGCGCGGCTACCTTCTAGGCCGTGCTTTGCCCGCGCTGGGTCCAGCGCAGCGACACCCAGGTGCCTTCGCCGCGGCGGCTCTCGATGCGCAGCCGCGCGCCGATCGCATCGGCCTGCTCGCGCAGCCCCACGATTCCGTAGTGCCCCGCGGCGCCCGCGCTCGGCTCGAAGCCGATGCCGTCGTCGCCGATCTCCAGCTCGACTTCATCGCTTGCAACGCTGTGCAGGCGAATCAGCAGCCGACGTGCGCCTGCGTGGCGTTCGACGTTGCGCAGCACTTCCTCGCACATGTGGAACACGGTTTCCGCCGGCTCGGCCGCCAGGTCGGACAACGCGGGGTCCATCTGGCAGTCGAGCTCGATGCCGGTGCGCTCGCCCAGGTTCTTGGCCAGCTCGGCCAGCGCCGCGCCCAGCCCGATGTCGCGCACCGGGTTGCTGCGCAGCTGGTCGATGGCGCGGCGTGCCTCGTCCAGCCCGTCGCGCGCCGCGCGCTCGGCCCGGACCAGTTCGTCCGGCAGCGCATCGGGCCGGCTCGATGCCAGGTGCTTGAGCACGCGGATCTCGGTGAGCATTGCCATCATCGAATGCGCCAGCGTGTCGTGCAGCCCGCGCGCCAGGCGCAGGCGCTCGCGCACCACCGCGGCATCGCGTGACTCCTGCGCGAGCCGGCTGATCTCCTCGGTGCGCTGCCGCACGCGCTCGTCCAGCTCGGCATTGAGCCGGCGCAACTCGTCGCGCTCACGCTGCAGCGTATTCAGCAATCGGTCGAGCGCGCTGCCCAGCCGCGCGGCTTCGTCGGCACCTTGCGGCACCTTGATGCGCGTTGCGCTTCCGGCCAGCACCGCGTCCGCCGAGTGGGCGATCACGCTCACGCGCCGCGTGAGGCGGTGCGCCACGATGATGCCGGCGGCAGCGGCCGCCAGGCCCAGCAGGCTCAGCACGATCGAGATGCGCCATTCGATGGCCGTGGCAAAGGCCGCGACCGATTCGACCGGCTGGATCACCACCGCCTGCCAGCCGAGCCGGCGCAGCGTGCCGTCGCGCGCATTGGGCGGAGAGGCGATCAGGTAGGGCCGGTTGTCCAGCAGCCGCCGGGTGCGGATGCGCGTGGGCAGATCGGATCCGTCGTTGCCCAGACCGGCGACGACGGGGTCGAACGGCGTGATGGGATCGCCCACCTCTTGCCAGCGCTTGCCCAGCAGCACGGCCGGCCCATGGCGCACGATGCCGTCGCGGTCGATCAGCAGCCATTCGCCGGGCGAGGCGCGGATTTCGGCCACCATCTTTTCGACCCAGCTCCAGCTCAGGTTGGCGGCCACCACGCCGATGATCGCCCCGTCGGCATTGCGCACCGGCGCGGTGAGCTTCAGGAAGCGCTCACGCGGCGAGCGGCCTTCCTCGATCCATGCGGCGTTCAGGCCTTGCGAAATCCACGCGTGCTGATTGACGTTCTGGCCCACCACCTGCTCGTCGGTCGCGGCGACGATGAAGCCGTCGGCATCGGTCACCGCCAGCCAGATCAGGTCGGGCACGCCGCGGCGCACAGCTTCGAGCGAGCGCTTCAGGCGCGCGCCTTCGCTGTGCTGCACGTCTTCCGACAGCATGGCCGCCACCACGCTGACCGCCTGCAGGCGCAGCAGCAGTGCGGTGTCGAGTTCGGCGTTGACGTGCTCGGCCGCGGCTTCCAGCCGCTGGCCGTGTTGCTCGAGCAGCGTTGCACGCACGAAGCTGCGCAGCCACAGGTTGGACACCAGTGCCAGGCACAAGGTGAGCGCAATCAGCAGCCAGCCGATCGCGGCGGCCATGGAGCGCCGTGGGTCGATGCGACGTGCGAGGTTCATTGGCTGCGGATTCTCGCAAACGGCAGCCGTGACTTTCGGCATGGGTAGTTCCCCTGAGTCCTCGGGGTTTGTCTCGACTCGCTGCGTGACTTCCGGCAGGCGCGCCGGCGGCGGTTTGCGGCAACAGTTGCACCCATCGCGATCCGTGCCCCCAGCGCGACTGATTCCCAACCCTGCAACGTGCCGCGACGCGATCGGCGCGACAACGAATGGAGACGAAGCGAATGAACCCCACTTCCCCGACATACATCTCATCCGGCGCGCCGCCGCGATTGATCGACAACCGCTGGCTGCAGCTGGTGGTCGGCATCGTCTGCATGATTGCCACGGCCAACATCCAGTACGCGTGGACGCTGTTCGTGCCGGAAATCCAGGGCAAGTTCGGCTGGGAGCGTGCGTCGATCCAGGTCGCCTTCACCATCTTCGTGCTGGTGCAGACCTGGCTCGCGCCCATCGAGGGCTACTTCATCGACAAGTTCGGCCCGCGCCTGATCGTGGCCTTTGGCGCGCTGTTCATCGGCGCGGCCTGGGTCATCAACTCGCAGGCCACCACGCTGATGGGCTTCTACATCGGTGCGGCCGTCGGCGGCATTGGCGTGGGCTCCATTTATGCCACCTGCATCAACAACGCGCTCAAGTGGTTCCCCGATCGTCGCGGCCTGGCGGTGGGCCTGACGGCCGGCGGCTACGGCGCCGGCTCGGCCGCCACCATCCTGCCGATCGCGGCAATGATCGAATCGTCGGGCTTCCAGCAAGCCTTCATGTTCTTCGGCCTGCTGCAGGGTTCGCTGGCCTTTGCCGCGGCCTGGTTCCTGCGCGCGCCCAAGGGCAACGAAGTGCGCGGCTCGACCAAGCTTGCGCAGAGCCGCCGCGACTACACGCTGGGCGAGGCGCTTCGCACGCCGCTGTTCTGGCTGATGATCTTGATGTTCTCGTGTGTGGTCACCGGCGGCATGATGGCCGTGGCCCAGCTGGGCGTGATCGCACAGGACCTGGGCGTGAAGAACTTCAAGGTCGACCTGTACTTCGTCACCATGGCCGCACTGCCGCTCGCGCTGATGCTCGACCGCGTCATGAACGGCATCTCGCGTCCGCTGTTCGGCTGGATCTCCGACCACATCGGCCGCGAGAAGACCATGGTGATCGCCTTCACGCTGGAAGGCATCGGCATCATCGCGCTGGGCTACTTCGGCCACAACCCGTGGGCCTTCCTGATCCTGTCGGGCGTGGTCTTCCTGGCCTGGGGCGAGGTGTATTCGCTGTTCTCCGCACTCGCGGGCGATGCGTTCGGCACCAAGCACATCGGCAAGATCTACGGCGTGCTGTACTGCGCCAAGGGCATCGGCGCGCTGTTCGTGCCACTCGGCAACCTGATGATGGAAGCGACCGGCACCTGGTCGACCGTGCTCTACACCGTGGCGGCTCTCGACCTGTTCGCCGCCTTCCTGGCCATCGTCGCGCTGCGGCCGATGCTGGCAAGGCACACGGCCAGCAATGCGTCGTATGCGTCTTCGCCGGCGCCTGACCTCGCGATGCCGGGCGGCCTGTCGGCCGCGGGCCGCACGGCCTGATGACCTGAGACCAACTGCCATCCCACGCGCACCCGCGGAGCCGGCTTTGCCGGGCTCTCGGGTGCGTTTCGCATTCAGGGCGCCGAAGCGCGTTGGAGGTTTATTTCTTCAACACCAGCACGGCCAGTTCAGTGCGTGTGTTCGCGTGAAGCTTTTGCATGATCCGGCTGACGTGGTTCTTCGCCGTTCCCTCGGCCAGGTTGAGCGCCGTGGCAATCTGGCGATTGCCGTAGCCCTTGGCAATCAGTTCGAGCACGGCGGCCTCACGGTCGGTCAGCGGCTTGGTCGCCGCTTCGGCCCCCAGCAACTCGCCGGGAACGGTGGCCTGCGGTTCGGCGCGCAAGTCCGGCGCAGGCGCGGGTGGCGGCTCCTGCGCAACGCGGTCGGCCAGGAGCCGGAACTGGTCCATCACCTTGCGAGCGATTTGCGGCGTGAGCCGTGACTCGCCGCGGTGCACCGCCCGCACAGTGTCCAGCACCTCTTCCTCCGAGGCGTCCTTGAGAAGATAGGCTTGCGCGCCGGCGCGCACCGCGTCGAAGACGAGGTCGTCGCGGTCGAAGGTGGTCAGCACCATCACGCGCGTGTGCGGCAGCGCGGCCGAGATCTCGCGCGTGGCGAGCACGCCGCCCTTGCGTGGCATGTGCAGGTCCATCAGCACCACGTCGGGCAGCAGGCGCCGGGCCAGTTCCACGGCTTCGATGCCGTCGGCGGCTTGGCCGACCACTTCGATGTCCAACGCGGCATCGAGCAGCATGGCCATGCCGCGGCGGATGAGTGCCTGGTCGTCGGCAATCAGCACGCGAATCCGCGGCGCGGCATGCGGCGCGGGCGCCGACGGCTCGGCAATGGTGCTCATGGCAGGCTCAAACGCCTTCGATGATCCGCAGGTCCCGCTCGGCGCCGTCGGCCAGCGCGGCGAGCGCGGCCTGGTAGTCGGGGCTGTCATGCACGGCGCGAGCCTGCTCGACGCTGTCGAATTCGATCAGCACGGTGCGCTCGGCCAGGCCGTATTCATAAACCTGGGCGGGCATGCCCCGCGCCAGGAAACGCCCGCCGCCCGCAGCGATTGCGGGGCCGGCGAGTTTTGCATAGGCCGCGAGTTTGTCGGCATCCTTGACGGCACGGTACGCGCTGACCCAATAGGCTTTTGCCATGGTGATTTCTCTCAGTTGCAGAGCGAGCAATATAGCGTGCTCGCCGCTTCGGCGCTTGGGTTCGCAACTCAGGATGTGCAGGCGTAGTTGGCCGCCAACCGGGACGCTGCAGCATCGTTGGCCGGCCCGGTGTACCGCGGGTATTGCGGGTACTGGCACAACGGCCGGCTGAGCAGAACGGCTCCATCGGCGTCGCGCTTTTCCGCGACCAGCGTGGCCGGTGCCGCGCTCTTGGTCACCCATTGGTCGAGTGCCGTCAGCAGGTCTGCCGAGTCGGCACCCGGTCCTCCGGCGCAGTGGTTCACCCCCGGCGCCACGTAGAAGCGCGTGGACGCGTCGGCGGCCGGGGCGCCCACCGCGTTTCGCATGTTCGCGTGGTACTCGACGGTCGACCGGGCGCTGAGCGCGGCATCGTTTCCGCCGTGCCACAAGATGAGCTTGCCGCCGCTGTTGATGAACGGCCGGATGTCCGCATTGGTCGCGTCGTTGAGTGCGGCCATGGCATAGAGGGCGTTCTGGTTCTGGTCCCAGGGCGTGTAGGCCAGCGAATCGACTGTGCGGTCGCGGGCGAGGTAGTTCTTGACGGTCGTGTCCTGAAACAGGAACTGCAGCGCCATGGTGACGTTGCCGTCTCCCGTGAGCCAGGTCCGCCAGGCGCCCGGGTCGTCCTCGTTGCCTGTCAGGTTCCAGCCCGCATTGCGGAAGGTGGGGCTGCCGGTGAACGTGGCTTCGGTCGTCCACGAAGCCACCACGTCGAGCTGTGCATCCGAGAGGCAGCTGTCGCCGGTATCGGCTCCACCGGCACAGCGCAGCGCGGCAACGTTGACAACCGCCGGCGTGCATGCGGCCTGGTTCGACACAACGCCATCGGTGATGCTGTCGAGCGCGTCGCAGGCGTTTCGCACCTGCGTGCTCAGAAGGGCCGTCTTGGCGGCGCTGAATGCACCGCCGGGTGCGGCAAGCGCCCTGGAGTTCCGGTTGAAGGCACCCATGAACCCGACCCAGTTGTAGGCGGGTGCGCGCGCAATCACGCCGTCGAAGAGGTTCGGCGAGCGCTGCACCGCCATCAACGCTTCCCGTCCGCCGTTCGAGCAGCCCTCGAAGTACGACTTGGCCGGCAGTGCGCCGTAGGCGGTCGCCAGCGTCTCCGTGGCGGTCGACATCACGGTGGGTACCGAGAGGCTGCCGAACAGCTGGGCGGCAAAGGTGTCGGTCAGCGCGAAGTCCGCGCTCAATCCACTGCCCTGATGGCCGGAGTCGCTGGCGACCACGGCGTAGCCCTGGCTCAGCGCCGGTGCCCCGGGCGGCGAGATGGCGCCGTTGTAGCCGCCGCCGCCCTGGTAGTAGAGCTTGCCGTTCCACGCCTCCGGCAGGGAGATCTGGAAGTTCAGCGCGGGCGCGATCGTGCCGGTCACCTTGCAGTACACGGGCGTGCCTGCCGAGGCCGCTTCCATCACGGCCGTCAGCGCGGCGCCTGCAACGGTTTTTCCGTTCAGGTCGCTGCATGCCTTTTGAGCCGTGACAACCGGCGGTGCGGGTGGCGGGTTTCCGGGTTGAGCGGCCGGAGGGGCGGGGAGCGGAAAGAAGGGCGTGCCGTTGTCGGAGCCGCCGCCGCAGGCCGCCAGCATTGCCACGCTGACAGCAGCAGCATGGAGCTTCACGCGAGGCGATGATGCCTTTGAGAGTAAGAAGTGCATGTCTCTATTCCTTTGTCAGTTTTCTGCCGGCGCACCGCATCGAGATTGAGCGATGCCGATCAGATTCTGAAAGGCGAGAACATTGACAACTGTTTCGCAACGGACATTCGGCCCGTTAATTTCTAAGGAAAAACCCTTCGGTTTCCAGGCGTGCCGGCCCTGCTACGGATACCTGGCAAGTGCTTGCCTGTCCATCACCGTGATGTAGCCGTAGCCCCGCTGGATGAGGCCCGCGGTTTCGAGTTCGGTTAACGCGATGTTGACGCGCTGGCGCGAGATGCCGACCAGCAGCCCGATCTCCTCCTGATTGATCCGCAGCGTGGAGTCGGTGTTCGGGTAAAGCACCGGATGGAAGAGGCTGGAGATGCCGCGCGCCACGCGCGCCGTCGGTTCGAGCAGCCGGTCGAACTTCACCATGGCAATGAACTGCCCCAGCCGCTCGTTCAAATGAGAAAGCATGAAATGGTTGAACGGAATACTTCGGTCGAGCAACCACGAGAACGTGGCCCTCGGCAGGTGGACCGTGATGGTCGGCCGCGTTGCCATGACCTCGTACCTGCGGTGCTCGGGCTTCAGCAGCGATCCTTCGCCGATCCATCCGCTGGCCGCGACGCCCGTGAACATGATCAGGCGGCCGTCCACCGTGGTGTCCTGCACACGAAGAAAACCTTCCAGCACGCCAATCCAGCTGTCGGCTATTTCGTCGCGCTGGCACACATACGAGTGCGCTTCATGGTGACGGACGTACAGGGCCTCGAACGCCTTCGTTCGCTCTGCCTGCGTCAGTGCGCGCGGCCAGATGCAGCGCTCGAAGAAGGCATTCAGTTCCTTGGCCGGCAGCATGCGTTACCACCACGCCAGGCGAGAGATATCGGCGCGGGCGAAGAACGAACCAGATCGAACTCTCATTGCGAATTTCCTTCAGCTGGCGAATCCTATGGGCGCTGGCTTGCCGAGTTTGTAGCGTGGACGACATTTACGCCCTTGCACCGCTGGGACAAACCCTGACGGAAGAGCCTGCGAAGCGCTTCGCGTGGCGCGAAAAGAAAAAGGGGCGCCCCTCGCGGAGCGCCCCCTTGTTCGTTCAGTTGAGCCTGGAGCCCTTCGGCAGCCGGCTTGCGAGCCACTCGTGCACGTCGGCTCGCACGTTCCGGCCTTCCAGAAGAAAGTCTTCCCAGCGGCTTGGGACGTACGGCAGGTAGACCAGCTTCATGCCGGCTTCCTCGGGCAGGCGGTCTGCTTTTTCCGAGTTGCAAGCGCGGCAGGCCGCGACCAGGTTCATCCAGTCCCAGCCGCCGCCGCGGCTGATGGGAAGAATGTGCTCGCACGTGAGGTCTTGTTCGCGAAAGTGCTGCGCGCAGTAGGCGCAGGTGAAACGGTCGCGCACGAAGAGCTTGCGCCGGCTGAAGGCCGGCGTCTGGTCGAACAGGTTCACCTTCGCGCAGCCCTTGAGCGCGATGATCGGCGAAATCTCGAGCCGCGACTCCACGCCGCGCGCCACGTTGAAGCCCCCACGCATCGTCGCCAGCGGACCAGCGCCGTCTTCCCATACAACGGAGTCCGTCGCATAGTGAGCAGCGGCGTGCTCAAGCGAGATCCAGGCCTGCGGCGTTCCCTGGATGTCGAGCTGAAGAACTTGGGGTTTCATGATGACGGCCTCCTTTCATGGCCGAGCGCTTTTTTAGAGGGGAATCTCCTGTTTCGTGTTTGTTGGACCAGCCGGCTGGATCCGCCCCAGCGACCTCGCGCTTCGGAGGCGCGCGCGCTGTCTGACTGCGCCACGGCTGGAAAAAATTGGGGTGCACGAACGGAATCGAACCGTCGTCAGCTGGACCACAACCAGCGGCTCTGCCATTGAGCTACGCGCACCGTAAGCGTTGGGGAAAAAAATGGCTCCTCGACCTGGGTTCGAACCAGGGACCTTCGCATTAACAGTGCGACGCTGCTACCAGCTGAGCTACCGAGGAAAAAAGAATGTGTTCGATCGAGTAGGCGGCGGCCATTGCCGCGGCTTTACCACTCGCCGATTTCGCGCACGCGCTGGTCGAAGTCGAGCTTCTCGAAGCGCTCGCGTGCGCGCTCGGCCTCCCGCTGGCGCTGCCCTGTCATCGCACCGAAGCTGCGGGTGACCGCCTGCACAAGCGCGTTGCGAGGCCTGGGCTCGGACACCAAGATGCTGTTCGCCGGCCGGCGGTGGCTGGTGGTGAGTCGCATGGATGTCCTCCTGTGGGTCGCGCTGGGCGGTGGTGAATGATCTGTATATCGGCGGGTGCCGTGAAATGTTGAGCGGCTGCTCGCACTCCAGGTGTATGGCCCCACGCACACGATTCGAACGTGCAACCCCCGGCTTCGTAGGCCGGTGCTCTGATCCAGTTGAGCTAACGCGGGAAGGGAAGAATGGCCTCTCGGCCAATGCTCCAACGGTGTCCGGTTACGAGTTCCGGCGCCTCCCAATCTTTGAGGCCGGTTTCCACGAGAGGACGATGTGAATCGCCCGGTCTCGCTCTTGTGTGGTCGGGGCGGCAGAAATCGAATCTGCGACCTGATGCTCCCAAAGCAACCGCGCTGCCAACTGCGCTACGCCCCGAATTTTTCAAATGAATCTGGTGTGGTGCCCCAAGAGAGCC
The DNA here is from genome assembly GCF_037203865.1 of Variovorax sp. CCNWLW186. NCBI lineage: Bacteria > Pseudomonadati > Pseudomonadota > Betaproteobacteria > Burkholderiales > Comamonadaceae > Variovorax > Variovorax sp. CCNWLW186. Next base: position 72,989 of record NZ_JBBCBO010000024.1, read on the forward strand.
TCGAACTCTCATGACTTTCGTCCCCGGCTTCTGAGGCCGGTGCGTCTTCCAATTCCGCCATCGGGGCATTCCATTTCGGTTGTGTCTTCACGCGATTCGAGCGCTTGCGCGCCCACGTCGGCATCGCTGCACATGGTTGGGTCCAGACCGTGCACATCCCTCCAGGCCGCCGGCGCGGTTGGCCTCTGGAGGTGCTGCAAAGGCACACCCGAAATGGAGCAGCAGGAGGGCTTCGATCCCTCGGCCTCAACGTTGGCGACGTTGCGCTCTACCTGGCTGAGCTACGGCTGCATGTTCTTGCGGATCGTCGGCCCACCAGTGAGGGACGCGATCCGCGGCAAATTTTTAAAGAGCGTTCACCGGCGCCGCTCGGCGGGTGAATTCACGGCAGCGCGATCACTGCAGTGGCGGCCGGCAACAGGTGCCGCTCGCGGTAGGTGGTGCGAAAAAACAAAAAGGCCCGGATCCATTTCGGAATCCGGGCCTCTGATGAGAGAGCTTGGAAGGTATGCGCCTACGCGCTACCTCCACCCGGGTGCGGCTGATCCTCGTACTGCTGTCCGAGCCACAAGGTGGCCGGCGCTGCGGGACGGGAGTTCAGCTGCGAATGCACGTTGGACGCCGCCAGACCGCGACCGCCGCGAAACGAGACGCGCACGAACGTCCGACCCGATGCCGGTCGGTTGTTCAGTGAGGTCATGTTTGCTTTCACGATGGTTTCCAGTGCTTGGCGAAGTTCTCGATGATTCGAAGTTGGTTGTTGCGGATGAAACGGGGACGAAGCATTTCGTCGATGGGATGTACTGTAAACTCGGTTTACTAATTCGCGCAACACTTTTTTTGAGTGTTGTGTTTTTTTTCTCACCAAGCATGTCTCTTCCAGCTATCCGCCGCAACAACGTCCTGCTTCTGTTCGGTGAGTTCGTTGCGGAGCATGCGGCCAACGGGGCGGAGCCGCTCGGCCTGGCCGCCAAGTTTGCACAGAAGCTGCAGATCTCGGCGAGCATGTGGAGCCAGATCAAGAAGGGCCGGGTGATCTCGGACAAGCTGGCCCGGCAGATCGAGTCCCACTGCGGTAAGGCTCCACTCTGGCTTGATGCGCCGCAAGCCGCCGAGCCTTTGCCCGACCTGGGGGAAGAGCGGTTCGTGGAACTGGCGCGCCAGGCCTACAGGGCGCAGAACGCGCGTGGCAAGCGCGCACTGCGCACCATCTTGCTGGAGCACGCGAACCCACCACAAGCCCAAAGCCCGCGGTAGGTTGGCAGTAGGTAATAACCCCGCTTGGCTCAGGCCACCGGCGGCAAGCGGTCCAGCAACTTGTCGAGCGTGATCGGGTAGTTGCGCACCCGGACACCAGTCGCGTTGTAGACGGCGTTGGCCACCGCGGCCGCCACGCCGCACATGCCGAGCTCGCCCACACCCTTGGCCTTCATCGGCGACGAGATCGGGTCCGTCTCATCGAGAAAGATCACTTCCTGGTGCGGAATGTCGGCGTGCACCGGCACCTCGTAGCCCGCCAGGTCGTGGTTGACGAAGAAGCCATGCCGCTTGTCGAGCGCCAGCTCTTCCATCAATGCGCCTCCAACGCCCATCGTCATGGCGCCGATCACCTGGCTGCGCGCCGATTTGGGATTGAGAATGCGGCCCGCCGCGCACACCGCGAGCATGCGCCTGACGCGTATCTCGCCCGTGGCTGCATCGACGCCCACCTCCACGAAATGTGCGCCGAAGGTGGACTGCTGGTACTTCTTGTCGAGGTCTCCGTACTCGATGCCGTCCTCGGCTACCAAGCCGTTCGCGCCTGCCGCGTCTGCGATGGGCACCACGCGCTCGCCGGACCGCACCATGCCGTCCGAAAATTCCACGCCCGCCGCAGCAGCAAAGCCCAGCTTGCTTGCAATGGCTTCGCGCAGCTTCATGCAGGCCGCATAAACGCCCGACGTCGAGTTGTTGGCGCCCCACTGCCCGCCGGAGCCGGCTGAAACGGGGTAGGCCGAGTCTCCCAGTCGCACTTGGACCTTGTCGAGCGGCACGCCCATGGTTTCCGCGGCGGTCTGCGCAATGATGGTGTAAGTGCCCGTGCCGATGTCGGTCATGTCGGTTTCGACCGTGACCATGCCGCGGTTGTCCAGACGCACACGTGCGGCCGACTTGGTCAGCAGGTTGTTGCGGAATGCCGCGGCGACGCCCATTCCCACAAGCCAGCGCCCGTCACGCTGCCGGCCCGGCGACGTGTTGCGCTTGCTCCAGCCGAAGCGCTCGGCGCCTGTGCGCATGCACTCGATCAGCTTGCGCTGCGAGTAGGGGCGCTCCGGTTTTTCAGGGTCGACCTGCGTGTCGTTGAGCACGCGAAACTCGATTGGATCAAGCCCGAGCTTCTCGGCCATTTCGTCCATGGCGATCTCCAGCGCCATCATGCCGGGCGCTTCGCCGGGCGCGCGCATGGCGTTGCCCTCGGGCAGGTCGAGCACCGCGAGCCGCGTGGTCGTCAGGCGGTTGGCGCCCGCATAGAGCAGCCGGGTCTGGTTGACCGCCGTCTCCGCCTGGCCGCCCGGCAGGTCGCCGGACCAGCCTTCATGCGCAATGGCCGTGATCTTGCCGTCCCTCGCGGCGCCGATGCGGATGCGCTGGATGGTGGCGGGCCGGTGCGTGGTGTTGTTCATCATCAGCGGCCGCTGCAGGGCCACCTTCACGGGGCGCTTTGCCGCCCGCGCACCCAATGCGGCAAGCAATGCATCCGCGCGCACGAACAGCTTGCCGCCGAACCCGCCGCCGATGAAGGGCGACACCAGGCGCACATTCGCTTTCGGAATGCCGAGCGTCTTGGCGACATCGCCGACGCCCCACGCGATCATCTGGTTCGATGTCCAGATGGTGAGCTTGTCGCCCTTCCACTGTGCGATGGAAGCGTGCGGCTCCATCATCGCGTGCGACTCGTCGGGCGTGGTGTAGGTCGCATCGAGCTGCACCGGGGCCGCGGCAAACGCACCCGGAAAGTCCCCGGTCTTGGTTTCCGGCTGGCCCGAAAACGGATTGGGTTCGGGCAGCTGCGCCGCACCCATCTCGGCCGACAGGTCGAAGCGTCCCTGTGTTCGCGTGTACTCGATGCGCACCAGCTGGGCCGCGGCACGCGCCTGTTCGAAGGTGTTGGCCACCACCAGCGCTACCGCCTGGTGGTAGTGATCGATCTCCGGCCCGCCCAGGAGCTTGGCCGTATTGAAGTCGCCCTTGCCGAGCTTGCCTGCGTTGCGCGCCGTGACGATCGCCAGCACGCCCGGCGCCGCGCGTGCGGCGTTCAGGTCCATCGAGGCGATGCGGCCTTTTGCGATGCCGGCACCCACCACGTAGCCATAGGCGGCATTGGGCACTTCGGAGTTGCGTTCATAGGCATAGCGTGCGGAGCCCGTGGTCTTGACCGGGCCGTCGATCCGGTCGGTCGGCTTGCCGATGATCTTGAGCTGGTCGATCGGGTTGGTGGTGGCGGGTGTGTCGAATTTCATGATGGTCAGCTCCTCGCTTGCACCAGCGCCGCGGCCAGCGCGCGCTCGGCCAATGGCAACTTGAATGCGTTCTCGTGGGTCGGCTGCGCGCCGGCCAGCAGCTGTGCGGTCACGGCTTTGGCGCCCTGCGGCATTGCGGCCTCCGCGGACTCCAGGCGCCACGGTTTGTGCGCCACGCCGCCCAGGGCCACGCGGCCGGAGCCGTCGCGCTGCACGATGGCCGCAACGGACACGAGCGCAAAGGCATAGGAGGCCCGGTCACGCACCTTGCGATACACCTGGGTGCCGCCAATCGGCTTGGGCAGCGTGACGCTGGTGATCAGCTCGTCCTGCTCCAGCGCCGTTTCGATGTGCGGCGTGTCGCCGGGCAGGCGGTGAAAGTCGGCAATTGGGATCACGCGCGTGCGGCCATCGGGGCGCACCGTTTCCACGGTCGCGTCGAGCACGCGCATGGCCACCGCCATGTCGCTGGGGTGCGTCGCAATGCAGGCCTTGCTGGTGCCGACCACCGCATGCTGGCGGGTAACGCCGCCGATGGCGCTGCAACCGCTCCCGGGCTGGCGCTTGTTGCACGGCTGGTCGGTGTCGTAGAAGTAGGGGCAGCGCGTGCGCTGCAGCAGGTTGCCCGCCGTCGTTGCCTTGTTGCGCAACTGGCCGGAGGCGCCGGCCAGCAGCGCGCGCGACAACACGCCGTAGTCGCGGCGCACGCGCTCATCGGCCGCCAGGTCGGTGTTGCGCACCAGCGCGCCCACGCGCAAGCCGCCATCGGCCGTGGGTTCGATCTTGTCCAGTGCAAGGCCGTTCACGTCGACCAGGTGCGGCGGCGCTTCGATCTGCAGCTTCATCAGGTCCAGCAGGTTGGTGCCGCCCGCGATGAACTTTGCGCCCGGGTTGCGGGCGATGGCTGCGGCAGCCTGTGCCGGCGACTGCGCCTTCTCGTAGGTGAACGGCTTCATGCTCTGCTCCCCGCCACTTCGGTGATGGCCTCGACGATGTTGGAATAGGCGCCGCAGCGGCAGATGTTGCCGCTCATGCGCTCGCGCAGTTCTTCGGCCGAAAGCATCGGGCGCGCAGTGAGGTCGGCGCTCACGTGGCTCGGCACGCCGCGCTTCACCTCGTCGATCACGCCGACCGCCGAGCAGATCTGGCCCGGCGTGCAGTAGCCGCACTGGTAGCCGTCGTGCTTCACGAATGCCGCCTGCAGCGGATGCATGTTCTGCGGAGTGCCCAATCCTTCGATGGTGGTGACCTGCCCGCCGTCGTGCATGACGGCGAGCGTCAGGCAGGAGTTGATGCGCCTTCCGTCGGCAATGACGGTGCAGGCGCCGCACTGGCCGTGGTCGCAGCCCTTCTTGGTGCCGGTCAGGTGCAGGTGTTCGCGCAATGCATCGAGCAGGGTCGTGCGCGTATCGAGATCGAGCGAGTGAGATTTGCCGTTGACGGTGAGCGACAGCTTCGCACGGGGCACCGCACCTGCCGCGGAAGCAGCGGGCGCAGCGGCAGCAGGGGCGGAAGCCGAAACCGCGGCGGCAGTGGCCGCGGTCGCGGCACCGACGATGAGCGCGTCGCGTCGCGAGATCAGATGGGTCGTGGGACTGTCCATATCAGCTCCTGTTGTTCGAGGTTCGTGGGTTCGTGGGCGATCACCGCTGATATCGCGAGCCATCAGCGATGGCAATAGGAGGCGGGCCCTTTGTTGCCGGATGAGTTCCCCGACAGCAAAAAGTCCTCAGCCCCAAAAGGCGAGGCCGGATCACCATTTTTAGAAGACGCGCGCGGGATTGATAGAGCAATCCGCTTCATTTCTTGCCTGATCCTCTGTGCTCGGCATGTGCCGCGCCGCAAAGCGTCAATCGTTCAGGGCAGGGCGGCGTCGCACGAAGTCTTTTGCATGCGTTTGCACGTTGGCGCCGCGCGCGCCGTCCCGCAGCACCTCGATGTCTCGCTTGGGCGGTGCTCCGAACAGCCGGCTGTATTCGCGGCTGAACTGCGAGGGGCTTTCGTAGCCGACCTTGAAGGCGGCGCTCGCCGCGTCGGAGTGCTCGCTCAGCATCAACCGCTTCGCTTCGTTCAGCCGCAGCCACTTCTGGTACTGCAGCGGGCTCATGGCGGTGAGCTGGCGAAAGTGGTGATGGAACGTGGGCGTGCTCATCTGCACGCGCGCCGCGAGTTCATCGACGCGCAGCGGCGACGCGTAGTTCAGCTTGAGCCAATCGATGGCTCTTGCAATCCGGTAGCCCTGTCCGTCCACGGAGGCGATCTGCCGCAGCTTGGGCGCCTGGTCGCTCATCAGCAGCCGGTAGTGAATCTCGCGGTGAATCAGGGGCGCGAGAACAGGAATGGCCGCAGGCTCGTCGAGCAGCTCCAGCAGCCGTCCGAACGGCGCCAGCAGCGCGGGTGTTGCCGCGCCGATTCCCACACCCACGCCGGGCGAGCGATCGCGATGCGGCGGCAGGCCGCCCTGCGCGACCAGCTCGGTCAGCACCCGCACGTCCAGCTTCAGCACCAGGCCGAGGCAGGGCCGCTCAGGGCTTGCCGCCAGCACTTCGGAGTTGGCGGGCACATCCAGCGAGGTGACCAGAAAACGCGACGTGTCGTAGGGATAGGCTTCGCCGCCCACCCACATCTGCTTTGCGCCTTGGGCGACAAGAACGATGCTCGGCTCGACCATGCACACGACAGGCGACGCCGGGGCGTCGCGCCTAAAGAAGGCCAGGCCGGCAATGGGCGTTTCGAAGTCGCCCGAACCCGACGTTCGCGCGCCGATGATGCGGACCATGGCCTCTTGCGGCGGAATGGGCTGGGCGGCCGTGTCGTGGGGTTTGGGTGCCATGTTGCTGGAGCCTCCGCAAAGCACTCTAATGCGCGGGCCGATCTTGATCCGCAAAATAGCGGCAGCGCCAGAGGATCAGGCAAGAAATCGAGCGAAATGCGCAAACGATTGGTGGGGCGGCTCTCCAGAACGTGCACTTGCCCAGCTTGCCGCGGCGAGCGTACCCTTTGATTCAAGCTGATGAAAGGAGAGCCGCGAAATGAAAGCCGATCCAGCACACCGCGAAAGCTTCGATATCGCAGGCTGCAAACTTTCCGCCGTGGTGGGCGGAAACCGGAACCACCCGGCTGTCTTGCTCCTGCATGGGTTCCCGAGTTCGTCGCGTACCTTCAGGAACGTCATTCCGCGCTTGGCTGAAGCATGCTTCGTGATCGCGCCGGATCTTCCGGGCTCGGGCGAGTCCGATCTCATTCCAGACGCGACCTTTGCCCGCTTCGCCGACCTGGTCGAAGGCCTGCTGCAAGAGCTTGGCATCGCCAAGACCCATCTCTATCTGCATGATTTCGGCACGCCTGTGGCCCTCGAGCTGGCAATGCGCGATCCGCGTCGTGTGCTGGGCCTGATCATCCAGAACGCGAATGCGCATCGCAGCGGTATGGGGCCGCAATGGCGCGGCACGATTGACTATTGGAACGCGCCGACAAAAGAAAACGAACGGGCCGCCACGGCGCATCTGACCTTCGAAGGTGTGCGCGCCGAATATGTCGGCGGCGTGCCGGACGACATTGCCTCGCGCATCTCCGCCGACAGCTGGATCGAAGACTGGCGCACGATGAGTCGGCCCGGCCATCTGGAACTTCAACGCGCCCTGGTGAAGGACTACGGAAACTACGTGGCCCGCTTCGACGACATCGCACGCTATCTGCGCGACCACCAGCCGCCGGCGCTAATGCTCTGGGGACGGCATGACAGCTACTTCGATTGCGCCGAGATCCTCTCCTGGCTGCAGGATCTGCCGCGCATGGAAGCGCATGTTCTGGACGGCCCCCACATGCTGCTCGAAACCCACGCCGAGTACTGCGCGGAACGGATTGCCGATTTCGTGCGGCGCCACGGCTGAGCCGCGCTACGCAGTCTTTCTGTCTTGCTCCGAGGCCAAGTCGTCGTCCATATCGTCCAGCATGTCGCACAGCTCGCCCGAGACGCCGCTCCCCACCTTGCGAACGAACCATCTGCCCGACGCGACGATCTCCTCGTAGTCCGCCGCGTGAAACCAGCGCGACAGCGAAGGGTCGATCAGGTGCAGGTTGGCCGCGTCCCACACGCCGGAGCCGGAGACGCGCTTCACGCTGTGCCGAAGCGGGGAGTGTGCGAGCAGGGTATGAAAGTAGATTTCGTCCGGCGCCTTGGAGAACCGCAGAAAGCGCTTCACGGGCTCTTCGAGCGGATGCGAAACGAGGTACTCCACCGCTTCGGGGTTGAGCGCCCACCACTGCGAGCCGAAGTGCCATTGCGGAAAGAGCGAAAGCGAGCGGCGGCCGAGCTTGCCGGCCAACTGCGAAAGGCCGCGCGCCAGGCGCACCAGCGTGAACTTGCGTCCATCGACCGGCAGGTCTTCGTAGAACCAGAAATGGCGAATGCGCTCATGCAGCTTGCGCGTGCTTGCCAGGGGAATCATCTTGATGAAGTTCATGCCGGCATGCGAGCGCGAGTAGGCACCGAACTCTTCCAGTGGCCGCACGGGGTAGCAGTTGCCGGAGAGCAGCACGAAATGGCTCACCTGCGACACCTCGCATCCTGCAAGCGCAGCCCGCATGAGCCTCAAGGTGGCGTCGACCTGAGAGATGGCGCCCCAGCGCACGTCGACGCGGTCTTGCACGTAGCTCACGCGCGGGTCTTCGATGCGGAAATCCGAAAGATCGGACTTTGCATCGACATGAACAAAGCAGCGGCCCACGGAAACGAGCCGCTGCAGCAGCCGTTTGGCCTGCTGTGGATCCGTATGGACAAGCAATAGGAATACCGGGCTCATGTCGCGGCGTGCTCAGTGTTTGGGGTTCTTTCGATCATGCAAGAAGAATGCCCCGGAAACCAGCGCGACCCCGCTACTGGGTACCCTGCAGGCTGCTTCGCAGCGCCAGTTTGCGCACGATGGTCGAGAACGCACGCGTGGCTGCCGCGTCGCGCGCCACGGGCGACCACAGCATGCCGGGCGTGCGCACCGGCGTGGGGCTTTCGAGCCGAACGACCACGAGGCCCGACTGAGCAGTAACGACATTGGCCGCCATGATGGAAGCCAGCTGCGTCTTGGCGACCAGGTCCATCATGGGCGCCAGCGTGTTGATCTCCGCCACCACGTGCGGCTGCGCACCGCAGGAGCGAAAGCATTCGTCCAGCATCTGGCGGGTGGCAAAGCTGCCCGGCAGCAGCACCATGGGCAGGCGATGCAGCTCCACCATGCGCACGCGCTTGCGCCGCGCAAGAGGGTGCTTCTTCGCCACCACCAGCACCATCTCCTCGTTGTAGAGCGGCTCGAACTGCAGCGGGCCGGGCGCATTCGGCCGGTAGGCAATGCCCAGGTCGAGCGTGCCCTGCTGCAGCCGCGCGGCAATCTGGTCGGCCGAGAGTTCTTCGACCACCACCTTCACCTGCGGGTGCTTGCCGTGAAAGCTCGCAATGCAGTCGGGAATGAAGCCCAGGTTGAAGGTGTGCGTGGAGCCCACGCGCAATTCGCCTGCTATGTCGGAGCTGCTCTGGCGCAGCGCGCCCAGGCCCAGGTCGATCTCGTGCAGGGCCTTGGTGCAGTAGTGCAGAAACTCGTCGCCGGCCTCGGTCAGGCTCACGCGCTTGCCGATGCGGTCGAACAGCGGCTGGCCGATTTCTTCTTCGAGTTGCTTGATCTGGTGCGACAGCGTCGACTGCGTCACATGCAGCCGCTCGGCCGCGCGGGTGAAGTTGAGCGAGCCTGAAAGGGCGATGAAGTAGCGCAGGTGCCGGAGTTCCATGGCGGTTTTGGGTGCCGATGATCGATGGCGTCGATGCTAACGATGAAAAACAATCATTTTCAGGAACTGCCCGCCCCGCCTACAGTTTCTTCCAGTCCTTACAAACAACTATCAGGAGACGCCTCGGTGCAAAAAGTCCTCAGCGGCATCAAGGTGCTGGAGCAAGGCACATTCATCACAGGGCCGGCCGCGGGCATGTTTCTCGCGGACCTGGGCGCCGAGGTGGTGAAGATCGAGCAGCCCGGCGCGGGCGACCCGTTCCGCGCCTTTCGCGGCGGGCTCTACAGCCCTCACTTCCAGACCTACAACCGCAACAAGCGCAGCATCACGCTCAACCCCAAGCTGCCCGAAGACGCGGCCGTGTTCGACGAGCTCGTCAAGGACGCGGACGTCTACATCCAGAATTTCCGTCCCGGCGCGGCCGACCGACTCGGGGCCGGCGAAGCCCGGTTGCGCGCGCTCAACCCGCGGCTGGTGTATTGCGCCATCAGCGGTTTTGGGCAAACGGGCCCCGCCGCCGGGCGGCCCGCCTACGACACTGTGGCGCAGGCCGCGAGTGCCTTCCTCAAGCTGCTGGTGAACCCCGCCAACCCACGCGTTGTGGGCCCCGCGCTGGCCGACGCCATGACCGGCTTCTATGCCGCCTACGGGGTGCTCGGCGCGCTTGTCGAGCGGGGCCGAACCGGCCGCGGCCGCGCGGTGGAAGTGTCGATGCTGGAGGCCATGTGCCACTTCAACCTCGACGCATTCACGCACTACTTTTCGGAGAGCGAGGTCATGGGCCCGTTCAGCCGGCCGAGCGTGTCGCAGTCCTACGTGCTGGAGTGCGCGGACGGCCTGTGGATTGCGCTGCACATGTCGTCGCCCGAAAAGTTCTGGCAGGGCCTGGCCAATGCCATCGAGCGGCCGCAGCTTTTTGCCGACCCGCGCTTTGCCTCGCGCGAGGCGCGCATTGCCCATCAGGAAGACCTGATCACGCTGCTCGGCGAGCTGTTCCGCCAGCAGCCGCGCGCCACCTGGTGCGCCCGGCTCGAGGCGGAAGACGTGCCGCACGCCCCCATGTACGACACCCGTGAGGCGATGGAAGACCCGCAGGCGCGGCACCTGCAATTGGAGGTGAGCGCGCCGCATCCGGAGGGCGGCGAATGGCGCACCATCCGCTCGCCCGTGAGCTTCGACGGCGAGCGCGCGCTGGAAGTGACGGCGCCGCCCACGCTCGGCGCCGACAACGCATCCATCGTCGATCCGATCCGCAAGCGCCTGGGGCAGCCGCCGGGTGCAAGCTGAATCTCTCTCGACACACCCCTTGAATCAAAACAGAGCCAGGAGACAAAAGAACATGACCCCATCGAACGAAAGCGAGCTGACGCAGGCCGTGCTGCAGCGGCTGGAAGGCGCCGGCGATGCGCGCTTTGCAGAGATCATGCAGTCGCTCATCACCCACCTGCATGCGTTCATCCGCGAGGTGGACCTGAAGCCCGATGAATGGATGAAAGGCATCGAGTTTCTGACGGCGGTGGGCCAGACCTGCACCGACAAGCGCCAGGAGTTCATCCTGCTGTCGGACACGCTGGGCGCCTCGATGATGGTGGTCATGCTCGACCAGCTGCGTGCCGCCGCCGGCAGGCGCAGCCGCGGGGGCAGCGGTGCGACCGAAGCCACAGAAGCCACAGAGCTGGGCGAGGCTACGCACGCCACGGTGCAGGGCCCCTTCTATTGGGAAGGCGCACCCGATCTGCCGCTGGGCGCCGACGTGGCGCAGGGCGCGCGCGGTGAGCCGACCTTCTACAGCGGCCGCGTGACCGACACCCACGGGCAGCCGCTGCAGGGTGCGCTGCTCGACATCTGGTCGGGCGACGGCGAAGGCGTGTACGACATGCAGATCGAAGGCGCCGCCATGGCCGCGCGCGGGCGCATTCGTACCGACCATGAAGGCCGCTACTGGTTCTGGTCGATCCGCCCGACCTTCTATCCGATTCCGGTCGATGGACCCGTGGGCCGCATGCTCGATGCGATGGGACGCCACCCGAACCGCCCCGGCCACATCCACATGATGGTTTCGGCGCCGGGCCATGTGCCGGTGACCACGCACCTGTTCGTGGCGGGCAGCCCGTACATCGAATCCGACGCGGTGTTCGGCGTGCGGCCCAGCCTGATCGTCGATTTCGAATCGCACCCCGCGGGCCGCGCGCCCGACGGCAAGACGCTGGAAACGCCGTACTGGTCCGCGCACTACGACTTCCGCCTCGAACCCCAACACGCCTGAAAGACGCTACCCATGAAGATCGGAAAGTCCACCGTCCCGAGCACCGCCATCTGCACCTCGGACGAACACACCATCGTCGTGCGCGGGCAGGACCTGTGCCAGGAGCTGATCGGGCACCTCTCGTTTGCCGACTACTTCTTCTTGCTGCTCACCGGGCGGCGCCCCGATGCGGCGTGCAGTGCCGTGCTCAATGCCACGCTGGTCGCCATCGCGGAGCACGGCCTGGTGCCGAGCGTGCAGGCCAGCCGCATGACCTTTGCGGCAGCGCCCGATGCGCTGCAGGGCGCGGTGGCGGCGGGCATCCTCGGCTGCGGTTCGGTCATCCTCGGCGCATCCGAAACGGCTGGCCGCCTGTTCATGGACGTGGCGGTGCGCGTGGATGCGGGGGCCGCGCTGCCAGACGCCGCCACGGCAGCCATCACCGAGCTGAAGGCCGCGCGCGCGGCCATTCCGGGCTACGGCCATCCGCTGCACAAGGAGCGCGATCCGCGCGTCGACCGCCTGATCGAAGTGGCCACGCAGGCGGGTGCAGACCTGCGCTACGTGCGCATCGCGCAAGCGCTCGAAGAAGTGATTCCGGGCATCGTCGGCAAGGACCTGCGCATGAACGTTTCCGCAGCCATTCCGGCGGTGCTGCTGGGGGTGGGCTTTCCGGTGGCGTCGCTGCGCGGCGTGCCGATTCTTGCGCGCACGGCGGGGCTCATCGCGCACCTGGCGGAAGAGGCTGAAACGCCCAGCGGCTTTGCGCTGTCTTACCAGGCCACGCGCGAGCTTCAGTACAACGGCACCGTGCCTGCGGGCTTCGGAAAACCGGCATGAAGCGCCGCGCAGTCCTGGCCTCGGCGGCCGTGGCCGCCATGCTGCTTCCCCAGGCGGGCGCATGGGCGCAGGCCGGCGACAGCAGGCCCATCAAACTGGTCGTGCCCTTCGCTGCCGGCACCTCGACCGACATCGTGGGGCGCGTGCTGGGCGAAGCGCTGGCGCGCCAACTCTCGCAGCCGGTCATCGTCGACAACAGGCCCGGCGCGGGCGGCGCCATCGGCAGCGAGCTGGTGGCCCGTTCGGGTGCGGACGGGCACACCGTGCTGCTGGGCACCGTGGGCACGCACGCCATCAACGCTTCGCTCTACAAGCGGCTTTCCTACCAGCCGCAGCGCGACTTCGTGCCGCTGGGTTTCGTCGGAGCCACGCCCACGCTGCTGGTGGTGCCCGCCGCGGCACCGTGGAAGACGGTGGCGGACATGCGCCAGGCCAGCGGCAAGTCGGTGAGCTTTGCGTCCGCCGGCAACGGCACCTCGGGCCACCTTGCGGGCGAACTGCTCAACCTGCGGCTGGGCAAGGACTTCGTGCACGTGCCGTACCGCGACGGCGCGCAGGCGCTCACCGAGGTGATGGCGGGCAACGTGCAGTTCATGTTCTATCACCCTGCCGCGGTGCTGCCGCAGGTGCGCGCCGGCAAGCTGCGCGCCCTCGGCGCATCGAGCGCCCGGCGGAGCATGGCCGCACCCGATGTGCCCACGCTGGCCGAGCAGGGCATCGCCGAATTCGACCTGGTCGCCTGGTTCATGCTGTATGCCCCGGCCGACATGCCCACTGCCCAGCGCGATCGGCTGCGGGAAGCAACGCAGGCCGTGCTGGCCCAACCCGCGGTGCGCGACAAGCTGGCCGCCCAAGGCATCGAGCCCATGGCCATGACGGCCGCGGAAATGGCGGCCTTCGGCACAGCCGAGATCGCGAAATGGGGCGAGGCCGTGCGCCGTTCGGGCGCACAGGTCGACTGAAGAAAAAGACGACAACAAGAGCGGACGCCCGGCCGCACCGGGCGCGACAAGAAGCGGAATGACCAAAACACGGGCACGCAGTGGCCCAAGGAGACAAAGAATGCGTTCGACAACCCTCAAGAAGATGCTCGGCCTGGTGCTGGGCATTGCCGGCAGCGTGGCCTCGGGCCTTGCAGGCGCCCAGACACCGGAATGGCCGAGCAAGCCGATCAAGATCGTGGTGGGCTTTGCCCCCGGCACGCCGCCCGACATCTTTGCGCGCATGTACGGCGACTACGCGAGCCGCAAGCTCGGCGTGCCCGTGCTCATCGACAACAAGCCGGGCACGGCCGGCAACCTTGCGTCGGACACCGTAGCCAAGGCGCCGGCCGATGGCTACACCTTTCTCTACAACCTCTCGACCGCGTTCACGATCAACCCGTACATCTACAGCAAGCTCCCGTTCGATCCGGAGAAGGACCTGGTGCCTGTTGCGACGACGATGCGCCAGGGCCTTGTGCTGATCGCCAACGCCAAGTTCCCGGCCAAGACCATCAAGGAGCTGGTGGCCGCGGCCAAGGAGAAGCCGGGCACCTACTCGCATGCCTCCTACGGCGCGGGGAGCCCGTCGCAGCTGATCGTCGAGTCGCTGAAGGACGAGGTGGGCATCAACATGCTGCACGTGCCGTATCGCGCCAGCCCCATCGCCGACCTGGTGGGCGGGCAGGTCGACACGCTGATGGAGCCGATTGCCACGGGGTATCCGCTCATCAGCAGCGGCCGTGTCCAGGCCCTGGCTTACTCGGGCCCCACGCGCCACCCGGCCTTGCCCGACGTACCCACGCTGTCAGAAGTGATGCCCGGCTTTTCGATGATGTCGTGGCACGGCATCTGGGCGCCCGCTGCAACGCCTGCCGCGGTGCTCAACCGTTTCAACGCGGTGTTCGTGGAGGCCAGCAAGGACCCGGACCTGGCCAAACGCATCAAGGACCTCAACAGCGAACCGCTGGGTGTCACGCGCGGCGAGATGAGCGCCATGGTGCGGCGCGACGCGGAAATCTACAGCAAGGTGGTGAAGGCCCGCAACATCAGGGTGGACTGAGGCAGGCAGATGCCGGCGCGCCTCAATCCACCTTGCGCTCTTCGATGCTGCGCGCCAGGAAGCGCCAGATCCGCTCGTCCTCGCTGAACGCCACGTTGAAGCGCAGCCAACCGGTGGGGCGCGGGTTCACCAGAAACAGCTGCCCCGGGCCGAGCATGATTCCTTCCGTTGCCGCCAGGCGGGACAGCTCGGCGGTGTCGGTCAGGTCGGGGTGGCGCGCCCACAGGTACAGGCCCGCCGCGGGCTCGTGAAAAAGCTCGAAGCCCTGGGCCTCCAGCCGCCTGGCGACGTTCGAATGCGCCTCGGCCAACCGCTCGCGCAGCGACTTCAGGTGCTTGCGCCAGCGCCCGTCGGTCACGGCGCCGAAGACCAGCCGCTCGGTGATGTCCGACGAGGTGAGCCCCGAGACCATCTTCAGCTGGGCCAGGTCTTCCATCAGCTCGGGCTGCGCCACCACGTAGCCGACCCGCAGGTTCGGCGAAATGGTCTTGGAAAAGCTGCCGACGTACACCACCTGGCGCAACTGGCTCAGGCTGGCCAGCGAGGGCCGCGACGAGGCGTCCATGTCGGCGTAGATGTCGTTCTCGACCAGCGTGAACTGGTGCTCCTGCGCGAGCTGCAGCAGCCGCACGAGCTGCGGCATCGACGCCAGCGAGCAGGTGGGGCTTTGCAGCCGCGGCTGCGTGAAGAAGGCCTTGGGCCGGTGCACCGCCAGCAGCGCCTCCAGCGCAGGCAGGTCGTAGCCGGTGGGCGTGCGCGGCACGCCGATGATGTTCACGCCCAGGAAGCGCAGCATGAACATCAGGTTGGGATAGCCGGGGTCGTCCACCAGCACTTCGTCGCCCGGCTTCAGCAGCTGGCGCGCCACCAGGTCGAGCGCCTGGCTGGAGCCCTGGGTGAGCAGCACCTGGCCCGCCTCCACCGCAATCTGCCGCTCGCAGAGCGAATCGGCCACCGCCATGCGCAGCGCCATGTGTCCGAAAGGCAGGCCGTAGCCGCCGATGTCCGTGCCGCCGGCCGCAAGGCTGCGCAGGCTGCGGCGCATGCCGTCCTCGAACAGCCAGTCGTGCGGCAGCCATCCGCAGCCCGGCTTGAGCGGCAGGTTGCGGTTCTCGAAGATCTGCCGCAGGTACCAGCGCGCATCGAAGCGCGGGTCGGGCTGGGCCGCGGTGGGCCCGCTGCCGGCGGGGTTGTCGTCGCTTCGCCGCTTGACGAAGAAGCCCGCGTTGGCGCGCGACACCAGGAGGCCCTGCGCCACCAGCCGGTCGTAGGCCTCCACCACCGTGAAAACACTGACGCCATGGGCCGCTGCAAAGGCGCGGATCGAAGGCAGCTTGCTGTCCGCCTTGAGTTTCTGGGCGCCGATCAGCCCGCGGAGCCCTTCCACGATCTGGCTCACCAGCGGAGTCGGCTGTTCGGGATGAAGAATGAGCATCAAAGGGGTCCCGGCAGGCCGAATCTGCACCATATTGAGGAAAGTATGTACAGGATACAAGACCAGCACAGTCCGCCGATCCACGGCTCGGGGTGTACATGGTCAGGCCCGGACGTGAAACCTAAAGTGCCAGCATCTTCTTTCAGGCACAGGTCGTATCCATGCAGCGCGAACCCCATCTCAGCAACGCCGCCCTCATGGCCCGCCGCGGCGCGGCCGTGGCCCGCGGCGTTGGCCAAGGCCATGAAATCTTCGTCAGCCGGGCGGCCAACGCCGAGGTCTGGGACGTGGAAGGGCGCCGCTACATCGACTTTGCCGGCGGCATTGCGGTGCTCAACACCGGCCACTGCCACCCGGAGATCAGCGCGGCGGTCAAGGCGCAGGTCGACCTGTATTCGCACACCTGCTTCCAGGTGCTGGCCTACGAACCCTATGTGGAACTGGCCGAGCGGCTGAACGCGCTGGCACCGGGCAACTTTGCGAAGAAGTCGATCTTCCTGAGCACCGGCGCCGAGGCGGTCGAAAACGCGGTGAAGATCGCCCGCGCGTATACCAAGCGGCCGGGTGTCATCGCCTTTACCGGCGGCTACCACGGCCGCACGATGATGACGCTGGGCCTCACCGGCAAGGTGGCGCCCTACAAGATCGGCTTCGGCCCGTTCCCGGGCG
This sequence comes from Variovorax sp. CCNWLW186, assembly GCF_037203865.1. NCBI lineage: Bacteria > Pseudomonadati > Pseudomonadota > Betaproteobacteria > Burkholderiales > Comamonadaceae > Variovorax > Variovorax sp. CCNWLW186. Next base: position 89,499 of record NZ_JBBCBO010000024.1, read on the forward strand.
AGGTGTTCCACGCGCTGTACCCGAACGCGCTGCACGGCGTGAGCGTGGACGACGCCCTGCAGTCGGTCGAGCTGCTGTTCAAGAACGACATCGAGCCCGAGCGCGTGGCGGCCTTCATCCTGGAGCCGGTGCAGGGGGAGGGCGGCTTCTACGTCGCGCCCAACGACTTCGTCGAAGGTCTGCGCGCCCTGGCGGACCGCCACGGCATCCTGGTCATTGCCGACGAAGTGCAGACCGGCGCCGGCCGCACCGGCACCTGGTTTGCCAGCGAGCAGTGGCCCGTGGCGCCCGACCTGATCACCACCGCCAAGTCGATGGCGGGCGGCTTCCCAATCTCCGGCGTGGTGGGCCGCGCCGAGGTGATGGACGCCCCAGCGCCCGGCGGCCTGGGCGGCACCTATGCCGGCAGTCCCATCGGCTGCGCCGCGGCGCTGGCGGTGCTCAAGGTGTTCGACGACGAGCAGCTGCTGGCGCGCAGCAGGGCGCTGGGCGAACGGCTCACGGCGGGACTGCGCCGCATGGCGGCCGAGGTGCCGGCCATTGGCGACGTGCGGGGCCTTGGCGCCATGGTGGCGATCGAGCTGTTCGAAGAGGGCGATACGGCGCGCCCGGACGCGGCATTGACCCGCCGGGTGGTGGCCGAAGCGGCGCGGCGCGGGTTAATCCTGCTGTCATGCGGCACCTACGGCAATGTAATTCGCGTGCTGGTGCCGTTGACGGCATCCGACTTGCTTGTGGATGAAGGCCTGTCGCTTCTCGCGGACAGCTTCGCCGCACTGCGCTGACCGGTCCCTTTTCTCTTGAACACCTCCATGACAGCAGAACCCCTGGTGCGTTTCCAGCGTGTCCAGAAAACCTACGACGGCGAACACCTGGTGGTGCGCCAGCTCGACCTGGACATTCATCGCGGCGAGTTCCTGAGCCTGCTCGGTCCGTCGGGCTCGGGCAAGACCACCACGCTGATGATGCTGGCGGGCTTCGAGTCGCCGACCTCCGGGGAGATCTTGCTGAACGGCAAGCCGATCACCGGCACGCCGCCGCACAAGCGGCACTTCGGCATGGTGTTCCAGAACTACGCGCTGTTTCCGCACCTGAGCGTGGGGCAGAACGTGGCCTATCCGCTCACCGTGCGCAAGGTGCCGAAAGACGAGCAGCAGCGCCGCGTGCAGCGTGCGCTCGACATGGTGCAGCTGCGCGGCATGACCGACCGGCTTCCGGGCCAGCTCTCGGGCGGCCAGCAGCAGCGCGTGGCGCTGGCGCGCGCGCTGGTGTTCGAACCCCAGCTGGTGCTGATGGACGAGCCGCTCGGCGCGCTCGACAAGCAGCTGCGTGAGCACATGCAGATCGAGCTGAAAGACCTGCACCGCCAACTGGGCGTGACCTTCGTCTACGTAACGCACGACCAGAGCGAGGCGCTCACCATGAGCGACCGCGTCGCGGTGTTCAACGAGGGCGTGATCCAGCAGCTGGACACGGTCGACCGGCTGTACGAGAAGCCGTCGAATCGTTTCGTGGCCGGCTTCGTCGGGGACAACACCGTGCTCAAGGGGCAACTGAGCCGCGCCGGCGAACACGCCGAAATGACGCTGCCCGACGGCCGTGTGCTGAGCGGACTCAACGTCGGCGGTGCCGCCGCCGGCAGCGCCGTGGAGGCATGCATCCGCCCCGAGCGCGTGGTACTGCACCGCGGCGCCGAGGCCCAGGGCCCCAACATGCTCCAGGCCGAAGTGGCGCGCGTCATCTACTTCGGCGACCACCTGCGGCTGCTCTGCAACGTGGGCGACGGCCAGGCCGAAGCCACCGTGAAGCTGCCGCTCACCGGCCTGAACGGCGCCGCGGCACCGCAGGGCGGCGAATCGGTGTCGCTCGAATTTCCGGTTGCGCATGCGCGCATGTATGCGTCGTAACGCGCGCTCTGACATGCGCATTGAATCCCGTCCCGTTTCTCGCTCCCGTTCCCGCTTCCGTACATCACCCAGGACTACCACCACCATGAAAAAGACACTCCTCGCCTGCACCGTCGTTGCCAGCTTCGCGCTGCCGGCGCTTGCCCAGCAGCAGCTCACCGTCGTCAACTTCGGTGGCGCCAACGCCAACGCGCAGAAGAAGGCGTACTACGAGCCCTACGAGAAGACCGGCACCAAGATCATTCCGGTCGAATACAACGGCGAGCAGGCCAAGATCAAGGCCATGGTCGAGACCAAGAAGGTCACCTGGGACGTGGTCGAGGTCGAGTCGCCCGACGCGGCGCGCGGCTGCGACGAAGGCCTGTTCGAGAAGCTCGACTATTCGAAGATCGGCAACAAGGCCGACTTTCTTCCGGCCGCCGTCACCGATTGCGGCGTGGGCCTTTTCGTGTGGTCGACCGTGATGGCCTACAACGGCGAAAAGCTCAAGACCGCGCCCACCAGTTGGGCCGACTTCTGGGACGTGAAGAAGATCCCGGGCAAGCGCGGCATGCGCAAGGGCGCGCGCTACAACCTCGAGTTCGCGCTCATGGCCGACGGCGTGAAGCCGGCCGACGTGTACAAGGTGCTGGCCACCAAGGACGGCGCCGAGCGCGCATTCAAGAAGCTTTCCGAACTCAAGCCGAACATCCAGTGGTGGGAAGCCGGCGCCCAGCCGCCGCAGTTCCTGGTGGCCGGCGACGTGGTGCTCACCACCGTGTACAACGGCCGCATCGACGCCGCCAACCGCGAAGGCCGCGATCTCAAGATCTTCTGGCCGGGCGGCATCTACGACCTGGACTACCTGGTGATTCCGAAGGGCGCACCCAACAAAGAAGCCTCGCTGAAGTACATCCAGTTCGCAATGCAGCCGGCCAACCAGGCGGTGTATGCGCAGAACATCGCCTACGGCCCCACCAACACCAAGGCACTGGCTTCGCTCAGCCCCAAGGTGCTGGCCGACCTGCCGACCTCGGCGGGCAACGCGAAGGAAGCGCTGCAGTTCAACGTCGGCTTCTGGGCCGACCAGGGTGAGGCGCTCGAGAAGCGCTTCGCATCCTGGGCCACCCAGTAAACGGCGCGCGAACGAACGAAAGAGGCCATGCACGCGGCAACGACTGTTCCCCTGGTTCCGGCGGAAGTGCCCCCCGTTTCGCTGCGGCGTGCGCTGGCCCGCGCCGAAGCGCGCCGCAAGTGGCGGGCCTTCGCGCTCACGGCGCCGCTGCTGGTGTTCCTGTTGTTGACGCTGCTGGTGCCCATCGTCGCGTTGCTGCAGCGTGCGGTCGAAAACCCCGAGGTCGCCAACGCGCTGCCGCGCACCGTGCGCGCCCTCGACGGCTGGAACCGCAAGGAGGCGCCCGCACCCGCGGCCTACGCCGCCATGGCGGCCGACCTGGCGCAGCTGCCAGACAGCTCCGACGCGGGCGCCCTGGCGCGCCGCCTCAACACTGAAATTGCCGGCGCCCGTTCGCTGGTGATGAGCACCTTTCGGGCGCTTCCGATTGCCGGCACGCCCGAAGAGGTGAAGGCGCGCATGCTGGAACTCGACCCGCGCTGGGGCGAGCCGCCGTTCTGGCAAGCCATTGCCAAGAACGGCTCGCGCTGGACGCCCGACTACCTGCTCGCCTCGGTCGACCTGCGGCGCGACGTGGCCGGCGAGGTCGAACGCATGCCCGACGACCAGCGCGCCTTCGCGAACATCCTGTTGCGCACCTTTCACATCAGCGCAGTGGTCACCTTCTTTTGCCTGCTGCTGGCGTATCCGCTGGCGTGGTGGCTGTCGACCCTGCCCGCGCGCAAGGCCAACGTGCTGATGATCCTGGTGCTGGTGCCGTTCTGGACGTCCATCCTGGTGCGCGTGGCGGCGTGGATCGTGCTGCTGCAATCCGAAGGGCTGGTCAACCGCGGCCTCATGGGCATCGGGCTGATCGACCATCCGCTGGCGCTGCTGTTCAACCGCACCGGCGTGATCATCGCCATGGTGCACATCCTGCTGCCCTTCATGATCCTGCCGCTCTACAGCGTGATGAAGAGCGTGCCGCCCACCTACCTGCGCGCGGCTGTCTCGCTGGGCAGTTCTCCGCTGGCCGCGTTCTTTCGGGTGTATGTGCCGCAGACCTATCCCGGCATCGGCGCGGGCGCGCTGCTGGTCTTCATCCTGGCCATCGGCTACTACGTGACGCCGGCGCTGCTCGGCGGCGCGGACGACCAGATGCTGAGCTACTACATCGCGCGCTACACCAATGTGGAAATCAACTGGGGCATGGCCTGTGCGCTGGGCGCCGTGCTGCTGGTCGCCACGCTGGTGCTGTATGCCGTGTACCGCCGCATCGGCAAGGCCGAGCTGAGCCTCGGCTGAGCGGCACGAAGGATACACACGCATGTTCAAGCTCCCTCAATTCCCGGCCTACGCCACCTTCGCCGACAAGCTCGGCTGGTGGCTGGTGCGCGCCGGCTGTGTCGCGGTGCTGGCCTTTCTGCTGGCGCCGATCCTGGTGGTGATTCCGCTGTCTTTCTCCGACAGCTCCTTTCTGGCCTACCCGATCCGGGGCTGGTCGCTGCAGTGGTACCGCCACCTGTTCGAATCGCCCGAGTGGGCACGCGCGGCGCGCAACAGCTTCATCGTCGCGCCGGCCGCCACGGCGCTGGCCACCGTGCTCGGCACCCTGGCGGCGGTGGGGTTGTCGCGCACCAACTTCGCGTTCAAGGGCCTGCTCATGAGCGTGCTGATCTCGCCGATGGTGGTGCCCATCGTGGTGGTGGGCGTGGCCGCGTACCTGTACTTTGCGCCGCTCGGCCTGGCCGACACCTACTTCGGGCTGATCGTGGTGCATGCGGCGTTGGGTGCGCCATTCGTGCTGACGACCGTGCTTGCCACGCTGGCGGGCTTCAACCACAACCTGGTGCGTGCATCGCTGAGCCTGGGCGAGACACCGTTCAGGACTTTCATGCGCATCACGCTGCCGGTGATTGCGCCGGGCGTGATCTCGGGCGCGCTGTTCGCCTTTGCCACGTCGTTCGACGAAGTGGTGGTCACGCTGTTTCTTGCGGGGCCCGACCAGGTGACCCTGCCCCGCCAGATGTTCACCGGCATTCGCGAGAACATCTCGCCCACCATTGCGGCAGTGGCAACGCTGCTGATCATTTTCACCACCGCGCTGCTGCTCGCGCTCGAATGGCTGCGCGGCCGGCAGCGCTGAGGCGAGGCTCCCATGACCACACCGAACCAGCCGCTCGGCGGCAACAGCATGCCGCGCTTCGCGGGCCCGGGCACCATGATGCGGCTGCCGGCCGCAGCGTCGGCGCAGGGGCTCGATGCAGCGTTCATCGGCGTGCCGCTGGACATCGGCACCTCCAACCGTCCGGGCGCACGCTTCGGGCCGCGCCAGATCCGTGCCGAATCGGCACTGCTGCGGCCCTACAACATGGCGACCGGCGCAGCGCCGTTCGACAAGCTGAACGTGGCCGACCTGGGCGATGTGCCCATCAACACCTATTCGCTCGAAAAGTCGGTCGACATCATCTCGACGTTCTACGACACGGTGCTGGCCGCCGGTTGCGCGCCGCTCACGCTCGGCGGCGACCACACCATTGCGCTGCCCATCCTGCGTGCAGTGGCACGCAAGCACGGCCCGGTCGCGCTGGTGCATGTGGATGCGCATGCGGATGTGAACGACGACATGTTCGGGGAGCGCATCGCGCACGGCACGCCGTTCCGCCGCGCGGTGGAAGAGGGCCTGCTGGCCTGCGACAAGGTGTGGCAAATCGGCTTGCGCGGCACTGGTTATGCGGCGGACGATTTCGACTGGCCGCGCCAGCAGGGCTTTACCGTGGTGCAGGCGCATGAGGTCTGGTACCAGTCGTTGGCGCCTTTGATGGCACAAGTGCGCGAGCGCATCGGGCCGACTCATCCGGTCTACATCAGCTTCGACATCGACGGCATCGACCCTTCGTTTGCCGGCGGTACGGGCACACCGGAGATCGGTGGGCTTACGGTGCCGCAGGCACTGGAGATCGTGCGGGGGTGCCGGGGCTTGAATGTGGTTGGGGCCGATCTGGTGGAGGTGAGTCCGCCTTACGACGTCAGCGGGAATACCGCGCTGCTGGGGGCCAATCTTCTGTATGAGATGTTGTGTGTGCTGCCTGGGGTGCCTTATCGGTGACGGTGCGTGGTCTTTTTAGGCGCTGCTGTTTCAGGGCGTGTGCAAAGGCCACCGGGTACTCCCCTCCGCGAATGTCCCCCGCCTTCGGCTCCTCCTTTATTTCGCT
>NZ_JBBCBO010000025.1:0-32500 GCF_037203865.1 Variovorax sp. CCNWLW186
AAATAAAGGAGGAGGGGCGCAGCCCCGGGGGACATTCGCGGAGGGGAGTACCCGGTGGCCTTTGCACGCGCCCTGAAAAACGCTCAACTCAACCCACTAAGGCCGAACCATCTTGCAGTCAGTCCCCTGAGCCAATTCGTTCCCGGTATACACAGCGTCTGTCCGGAACCCGTAGTTGGTCCCTTCCCAGCCCACCTTCACGCTCTTTCCATCCACCGGCGCAATCGTGTTGACCACCTGAGGCAACAGCAATTGATGGTCCTCGCCGCGCATGCGCACCGGTCCCACCACCGAATCGAAGCTCAGGTCTTCAAGCGCCCGCGCCACTTTCACTGTGTCCGTGCTGCCGGCCTTGTTGATGGCCGCAGCCAGGAGACGCGGCGTGAAGTCGATGCGCGGCGCCAGAAAGTCCTTGCCCGTCTTCGCCTTGTAGGCCTTCGCGAGCGCATCCGCGCGCGGCGTATCGGCCTGGCCCGGATGCCATTCGGCAACCCAGGTCAGCTGCCCCAGCTTGGCCTGCGACACCGCCAGCACCGTTCCCGGCACCGAACCCGCGCTGTGGTTGAAATAGCGCAGGTCGTAGCCCGCGTCTCCCGCGGCCTTGAGCAGCAACGTCATGTCTTGCCCCCAGTTGCCGGTAATCACCGAGTCCGCACCGCTCTGCTTGATGTTCGCGACATACGGCGAAAAGTCTTTCACCCGGCCGATCGGATGCAGCGTTTCGCCGACGAACTGAACGTCGGGCCGCGCAAGGCCTACCAGCTGCCGTCCGTAGCTTGCCCATTGCTTGCCGTGCGCATATTCCTGGTTCAGCAGGTACACCTTCTTCACCTCGGGCGTCTTCTTGATGTAGTTGGCCAGCGCCTTCATCTTCATCGCCGTGTTCGCCTCGGTCTGAAAGTGCCAGAAGCTGCAGGTCTTGCCCGTCATCTCGGGGTCGATCGACGAATGGTTCAGCACGATCAGCTCCTTGCCCGGATTGCGCTGGTTCCACCGCGTGACCGACTGGACGAGCGCCGCCACCACTGACGAGCCCGAGCCGCCCGTGACGATGGCCTTGGCGCCCTGGTCGATGGCTGCCTGCAATGCGCTCTGGCTTTCTTGCGCCGAGAGCTTGCTGTCGAACTGAAGCAACTGCAGCTTGGTGCCGCCGAGCACGCCGCCCTTGGCGTTGATCTCTTCGATGGCGTATTGCGTGTGCGTCAGCATCAGCTCGCCCACGTTTGCGAACGGCCCCGAGAGCGGATCGATGTACGCGATTTTGTAGGTCTGCTGCTGCGCCTGTGCCGCACCCGCAAGGGCCAGCAGTACCGCAAGGGCGATGGGGGCGTGCCTGGATTTCATGTCAGTGTGTCTCCGATGTTGTTTGAAAAGAAACTTCCGCGAAGGGCGCCGTGCGCGCCTTTCGCTTCAATGCGCTTCTTTGGCGCGAAGGCCGATCACGCGGCTTGCCAGCTTCGTGAGTTCGGCGACCACTTCGTCGGCCGAAAGGCGGCCGTCGGGCCGGTACCAGCTGTAGAGGAAACCCGGCAGGCTGCAGGCGGCCAGCGCGGTGATCTTGGTTTCGGTGAAGTCCAGGTCGCCATCGCGCCGCGCTTCTTCGAGCAGCGGGCACAGCAGGTCGTAGAAGTGGTGCGCTAGTTTTTTCTGAGCGGCGATGTATTCGGGCCGGTACACCTGCGGCTCGCGGTACGCAAAAAACGCGCAGGGGTGGTGCGAAACGGTCGCGCGAATCAGCCGCTCGATGCCTTCGATCACCTTTTCGCTCGCGCGGCGCGGATCGCTGGCGGCAAAGTCGAGCGCGGTGAAGCAGTCGACCGCGGGCCGCCAGGAGAGCGTTTCGAAGATCTCCTGCTTGTCGCGAAAGTAGTAGTACACAAAAGGCTTGGTCACACCCAGCGCGCGAACGATCTGCGCCATGGTGGTGTTGGCATAGCCCTGCGCCGCAAAGAGCTGCGCTGCCGCCTGCAGGATGCGCTCGCGCTGCAGGTCGGTGCCCTGCGTGGCCGCTCGCTGGCGGCCCGTGCCCTGGGGCAGATGCGGCTGTGCCGTGGTGGATGCCGAAGCATCGGCATCGCCAGAGGGTTTGTGCCGTGTCGCCGAAGTTATACCCATGGGTAGGATTGTTGGTGCACCATGCACTCATTGGCAAGCGCCGGCCCCGCGCAGGCGGCTATCGATAACCCTGAGAAAGTGACGCCATGGAGACAACCGCAACGGCTCGCGGGTTGAGCGAGCTTCCACCCCGTCCACAGCAACCGCTGCACGAATACCTGCGCGCCCATGCGCGTGAGCGCGGCGACAGCGCGGCGTGCATCTGGTACGGCCATGCCATGACCTGGGCGCAACTCGACCTTGCGAGCGATGCCTTCGCGGCCCGACTGCAAGCCATCGGCGTGAAGAAGGGAGAGCCGGTGGTGCTCTTTCTCAACAACTGCCCGCAGTACCTGGTGGCGCACTTCGGCATCCAGAAAATCGGCGCCATCGTCTGCCCCAGCGGCCCGCTCAACAAGGAGCACGAGCTGGCCTACCAGGTCAACGACCTGAAGGCACGCGTGATCGTCGCGGCCGCGTCGCTCTTGCCGGTGGTGCGCAAGGTGCAGCCCGAGAGTGCGCTCGAGCATGTGTTCGTGGTGCACTACGCCGACCTGCTGCCTGCCAATCCCGTGCTCGATCTGCCGGCGGAGCTGCTTGCCGAACGCGAATCCGTTCGCAGCGTGCCTGAAGAGTGCGAAGACTTTCTTTCCGTGATGCGAAGCGGCGCCGCACCGCAGCCCGTGAGTATCGGCCTGGACGACGTGGCGCTCATGACCTACACCTCGGGCACCACCGGTTTGCCGAAGGGCGCAATGCTCACCTACGGCAACGCGCTCTTCAAGACGCGTGCTGCTGCCGATTGCAATGGCGTGACTGGCGACGACGTGCTGCTTTCCATTGCACCGCTCTATCACATCGCCGGCATGCTGATGGGCGTGAACGTGCCGGTGCTCAGCGGCGCCGCATCGGTGCTGCTGCATCGCTTCGACCCGCGCGCTGCACTGCAAGCCATTGCGCAGCACAAGGTGAGCTGGTGGTACAGCATCGCGCCGATGAATGTGGCCTGCATGCAGATGCCCGACATCGCGAGCTTCGATCTATCGAGCCTGAAGCGCAATCCGGTCACCAGCTTCGGCATTACCTTTACCGAGCCGCTGGCCGCGCAGTGGCGCTCGCAAGCGCCCCATTGCGTTTCGTTCGAGGCCGCCTACGGCCTTAGCGAAACCCACACCTGCGACACCTACACGCCGCACCATGCGCCCCGGTGGGGCACGCAGGGCATTGCGGTGCCCGGCGTGACCATCCGCATCGTCAACCCCGACACACAAGCCGACGTTCCCACAGGCGAGGTCGGCGAGATCGTGCTGACCAGCCCCGGCTGCTTCAAGGGCTACTGGAACAAGCCCGAGGCCACCGCGGCCACGCTGCGCGGCAAATGGGTGCACACCGGCGACATGGGCAAGCTCGATGCGGACGGGTACCTCACCTTCATCGGCCGCTTCAAGGAAATGATCAAGGTCTCGGGCTACAGCGTGTTCCCCGAAGAGGTAGAGACCATCCTCATCAAGCACCCCGCGGTGGCGCAGGCCGCAGTCATCTCGCAGCCCGACTCGGAAAAGGGCGAAGTGGTGAAGGCCTTCATCGTGCGCAAGCCCGGCGCCACGCTCGATGCTGAGGCGCTCATTGCCTGGTCGCGCGACAACATGGCGAGCTACAAGGCGCCGCGGGCCGTGAGCTTCATCGATGCGTTGCCGACCACGGGCGCGGGCAAGGTGCTTCGGCGCCTGCTGAAAGACAAAGCCTGAAAGGTTCTCTCTTGTTCTCCAAGATCCTGATTGCCAACCGCGGCGAGATTGCGGTGAGGCTGGTGCGCGCACTGCGCGACCTGGGCATTGCCAGCGTGGCGGTGCATGCGCGCGACGACGCATCGGCGCTGCACGTGCAGCTGGCCGATGGCGCCGTCGCACTCGACGCAACCGGCCCATCGGCGTACCTCGACATCGGCGCGCTGATCGCTGCTGCACGAGCGCAGGGCTGCGATGGGGTGCACCCCGGCTACGGCTTTCTGAGCGAGCGCGCCGACTTCGCGCAGGCCTGCGCAGACGCCGGGCTGGTCTTTATCGGCCCGGCGCCCGAGCAGCTGGCGCTGTTCGGCGACAAGGCGCGTGCGCGTGCGCTCGCCGCGCAGTGCGACGTGCCCGTGATGCCGGGCAGCACCGGCGCGGTAACGCTCGCGCAGGCGCAGGGCTTTTTTGCCGAGCAGCAGGCGCAAGGCGCGGGCGTGATGATCAAGGCCATCGGAGGTGGCGGCGGGCGCGGCATGCGCGCGGTGCTCCATGTCGAAGAATTGGCCGAGGCACATGCGCGCTGCATGTCCGAGGCCAAGGCGGCGTTCGGCGTGGAGGGCGTGTATGTGGAGCGCCTGATGCGCAACGCCCGCCATATCGAAGTGCAGGTGCTGGGCGACGGGCAGGCCGTGGCAAGCCTCGGCGAGCGCGAGTGCACTTTGCAGCGGCGCTTCCAGAAGCTGGTGGAGATTGCACCCAGCCCTTCGTTGCCCGATTCGCTGCGCGCGCAGATCACGCATGCGGCGCTGCGCATGGCCAAGGCCGTGAACTACCGCAGCCTGGGCACCTTCGAGTTTCTGGTCGATACCGAATCGGCCACGCTGCCCTTCGTCTTCATCGAAGCCAACCCCCGGCTGCAGGTGGAGCACACGGTGACCGAGGCCGTGAGCGGGCTCGACCTGGTGCAACTGCAGATCGCGGTGGCCGCGGGCCAGCCGCTGAATGCGCTGGGCATTGATGCGGACCGTACCGCGCCGCAGCGCGGCTTTGCGGTGCAATGGCGCATCAACGCAGAAACGCTTGATGCGCACGGCAACGCTCGGCCATCCGGCGGCACGCTCGCGCGCTTCGACCTGCCGGCCGGGCCGGGCGTGCGCATCGACACGCATGGCTATGCAGGCCTTGCGCCCTCACCGCACTACGACACGCTGCTTGCCAAGCTGATCGTGCATTCGCCGTCGCCGCACTTCGCGGACGCATTGCGCCGCTCGCTTCGCGCGCTGGACGAATGCCATATCGACGGCATCGCGACCAATCTCTCATTGCTGCGCGCCATTGCGGCGCGGCCCGAGTTCGCGAGCCAGGCAGTGCACACCCGCTTCGTGGAAGCGCACCTTGGCGACCTGCTCGCCTCGGCGGTTGCGTTCGAGAAGAAGAGCCCGAGAAAGAACGCATCCGCATCGGAAGCAGGAAACACGGCGCCGGCAAGTTCTTCGGAGGACGAAGACGGGCTGACGGTCAAGGCGCCCATGCCCGCGAAGCTGGTGCAGTTCGAAGTCGCGCTGGGCGATGTGCTGCCCGCGGGTGCTCAGCTGGGTGTGCTCGAAGCCATGAAGATGGAGCACTTGCTGCATGCGCCCGCTGCGGGCAGGGTGATCGCCTTGCTGGCCGAACCGGGCGACTACCTGGTCGAAGGCCAGTCGCTGGTACGGCTGGAGCCTGTCGATGCGCAGGCGGTCGAGGCCGAGGCTCACGCCGGGCAGGACCTCGACGCGATCCGCCCCGACCTGCAGAGGGTGATCGACCGGCATGCCTACACACTCGACGCCAACCGCGAGGCCGCCGTGGCCAAGCGGCATGCGCAGGGCGGGCGCACCGCGCGCGAGAACATCGCCGACCTGTGTGAGATCGCATCCGATCCGGGCAACTTCATCGAATACGGTGCGCTCGCCATTGCCGCGCAAACGCGGCGCCGCACGCTCGATGACCTGATCGCCAACACGCCCGCAGACGGCATGGTGACGGGGCTTGGCAGCGTCAACGCGAAGCTGTTCGGCCCCGAGAAGTCGCGTTGCGCCGTGCTGGCCTACGACTACACGGTGCTGGCCGGAACGCAAGGCATGCGCAACCATCACAAGACAGACCGGCTGCTGGCGGTGGCGCACCAGCTGAAGCTGCCGGTGGTGCTGTTCGCAGAAGGCGGCGGCGGGCGGCCGGGCGATACCGACATGCCGATCGTCGCGGGCCTCAACAACCACACCTTCAGCCAGTTTGCGGCGCTGTCGGGCAAGGTGCCGGTGGTGGGCATCGTGCATGGCCGCTGCTTTGCGGGCAATGCGGCGCTGCTGGGTTGCGCCGACGTGATCATTGCCACCAAGGCAAGCAACATCGGCATGAGCGGCCCCGCGATGATCGAGGGCGGCGGGCTCGGCAGCTTTGCGCCGGAACAGATCGGCCCGAGCAGCGTGCAGTCGCGCAACGGCGTGATCGACATCCTGGTCGAGGACGAAGCTGCCGCGGTGGCTGCGGCCAAGCAATACCTCTCGTACTTCCAGGGCCCCGTGGCCGACTGGCATTGCGCCGACCAATGCGCGCTGCGCCATGTGGTGCCCGAGAACCGGCTGCGCGTGTACGACGTGCGCGCCGCCATGCGCGGCGTGGCCGACACCGGCTCGCTGCTCGAGCTGCGTGCCGGCTTCGGCGCGGGCATCGTTACCGCGCTGGCGCGCATCGAGGGCAAGCCGGTGGGGCTGATGGCCAGCAATCCGCATCACCTGGGCGGCGCCATCGACGTGGAGGCGGCCGACAAATCCGCGCGCTTCATGCAGCTGTGCAACGCACACGGGCTGCCGATCGTCTCGCTGTGCGACACGCCCGGCTTCATGGTCGGACCGGAGATCGAGGCACAGGCGCAGGTGCGCCACGTGTGCCGCATGTTCATGGTGGCGTCACACCTGCGCGTGCCGTTCTTTGCCGTGGTGCTGCGCAAGGGCTATGGCCTGGGCGCGCAGGCGATGACGGCCGGCGGCTTCGACGCCCCGGTGTTCACGGTGGCATGGCCCACGGGCGAGTTCGGCGCCATGGGGCTCGAAGGCGCGGTGCGGCTGGGCTACCGCAAGGAGTTGGCCGCGGTGCCCGAAGGTGCCGAGCGCGATGCACTGTTCAAGAAGCTCGTCGCGCAGCAGTACGCCAACGGCGAAGCGATTCACATGGCGCAAACGCTGGAGATCGACGCGGTGATCGATCCTGCCGAAACGCGCACCTGGCTGGTGCGTGGACTTGCATCGGCCGGCCGGTCGGTCGAAGCTGCCTCGCCGTATGTAGACACTTGGTAACGATGCACTAGACCTCGTCACACGAGAGGGCAAGGAGGCTCCGTAAACTGAGTCGCTTTGCGCGCATGAAACTGGGTTCGCATTGGCTTTCTGTTCTTTGCCAAGGTGTTTTGCGGCATGGCGTGACTGCGGTCGGGCTGTTGCTGCTGGCCGCTGCTGTGGCCGTGCAGGCCGTTCAGCCGGATGAAAGGCCGAAGCAGCCGGTAGAAGCACATTGGGTGACCAGCTGGGCCGTTGCGCCGGTGGACTTTCGTGAGCTGACGGCGAATCCTCTCGCCAAGGCCGCAGCCCCCAAGCCCGGAGGTGACCTGTTCCGCGGGCAGACGCTGCGCCAGCAATTCGAGACCGCCCTGGGGGGCGAGCGCATCCGCATCCGCTTTTCCAACAGGTTCGGCAAGGCCCCGCTGCGCATCGCGGCCGCGAGCGTCGGGCTCAGCACCGGCGCGGACGCGGTGTCGCCGGCGACGCTGCGCATGCTGCGCTTCGGCGGCCGCGACAGCGTGGTGGTTGCGCCGGGCGCCGATGCATGGAGCGACGGTGCCGACTTGAAAGTCGAAGCCGGACAGGCCGTTGCGGTGAGCGCCTTCTTCGATCGGACGGTGCCTTACGCGACCGTTCACACACAGGTGTCCGACACGAGCTGGGTGGTGGGCGGCAATGCCGTCGGCACGCCCAAATTGCAAGGGGCCGCGCCGCTGCCGCTCAATCACATCGTGACCGGCCTCGATGTCATGACCATGCAGCCGGTGCGCGTGGTGGTCGCTTTCGGAGACTCCATCACCGCCGGCGGCGGCGAGGCGGGCGAGGGCGCGTATCCGGATCTGCTTGCCACGCGTTTGCGCAACAGCCCTTTGGCGACGCAGCCGGTGTCCGTCATCAATACGGGCATTGGCGGCAACCGCCTGCTGACCGACGGCATCGGCCCCAGCGGCCTGTCCCGCTTTTCGCGTGATGCGCTTGGGCAGACGGGCGTGACGCATGTCGTCGTGCTGCTGGGCACCAACGACATCGGCCGCAGCGTGCTGGTCGGCATGGCGCGGCTGCCCACGCCGGAGCACGAAGTGCCGACGGCGCAGCGCATCACCGAAGGCTTGCAGCAGCTGATCAAGCAAGCGCGCGCCAAGGGCGTGAAAGTGCTGATCGGCACCGTGCCGCCGTTCAAGAACACGCCCTACTGGAGCGACGCTTCCGAGGCCATGCGCGCGGAGGTCAACCGCTGGATCCGCAGCCGGCAGGACGTCGATGCGGTGATCGATTTCGACGCGGTGCTTCGCAGCCCCGCCGATCCCCTGGCGCTCAATCCCCTGTATGACAACGGCGATCACCTGCATCCCAACAAAGCGGGCCATGCCGCCATGGCAGCCGCGGTGGATCTTCGCGAATTGCAAGAGTAAGCGCTAACCAAAGCACTACTTTTCGCGATACACGTTTACACAAAGTCCGGTGTAGGGCTTACAGGGGGTTCACATGGCCCCGGCAGCATGAAGGCTCCAACAACTCATGAGGGCCAACCCATGAAAAAACTAGCAATCACGCTTTCGATCGGTGCCGCTTCGCTGCTCTCCGCGGGAGGCGCGCTCATGGTGCCGACAGCCGCCCATGCGCAGCCCGGCGTCTACGTCGAGGTGCCGCCTCCGCCGCCGCGCTACGAGCGCCCGCCGCCGCCGCGCCGTGGTTACGTGTGGGCTCCGGGGCACTATGAATGGCGAGGTGGACGCCATGTGTGGGTCCGCGGCATGTATGTGCGCGCCCGCCCTGGCTACGCCTACCGTGCGCCGGAATGGCGCGAACGCGACGGCCGCTGGGAATACCGCCGCGGCCAGTGGGACCGTGACGGCGACGGCGTACCGAACCGCCACGACCGCCGTCCGAACAACCCCAATCGCAACTGATTGAGGGGCGGGGGTACCGCTAGCGGAATACGACCGTGCGGTGCCCGTTCAACAGCACGCGGTGCTCGCTGTGCCACTTCACCGCACGGGCCAGCACCTGGCTTTCGGTGTCGCGGCCGCGCGCCGTGAGGTCTTCGACCGTATCGGTGTGGTCGGCGCGCGCCACGTCCTGCTCGATGATCGGGCCTTCGTCGAGGTCGGCCGTCACGTAGTGGGCGGTGGCGCCGATCAGCTTCACGCCGCGGTCGTGCGCCTGGTAGTAGGGCTTGGCGCCCTTGAAGCTGGGCAGGAACGAATGGTGGATGTTGATCGCACGACCGGCCAGGCTGTTGCACAGGTCGTTGCTCAAGATTTGCATGTAGCGCGCGAGCACCACCAGTTCGGCGCCTTCCGCCTCGATGATTTCCAGCTGCTTTGCTTCGCCCTGCGCCTTGGTGGCGGCCGTCACGGGAATGTGATGGAACGGCACGTTGTAGCTGGCGGCCAGCTGGTAGAAGTCGCGGTGGTTCGAGATGATGGCCCGCACGTCGATGGCGAGCAGCCCGCTCTTCCAGCGGAACAGCAGGTCGTTCAGGCAGTGGCCTTCCTTGCTGACCAGGATCACCGTCTTCATCGGCTGGGCTGCGGCGTGCAGCTGCAGGTTCATGCCAAAGCCGGCGCCGAAGGTGGCGAGCTGTTCGCGCAGCGCCGCCTCGGTGTGGTCGCTGCAGGCAAAGCGCACGCGCATGAAGAACAGGCCCGTGTCGTGGTCGTTGTACTGGGCGGCTTCCTCGATGTTGCCGCCGCGCTCGAGCAGAAAGCCCGAAACGGCATGCACGATGCCCACGCGGTCCGGGCAGGAAAGGGTCAGGATGTATGCACTCATGAGGCCCCGATTGTCGCAGCGCGCGCCGCGGCCTGGCGCCGGCTGCGTTCAAAGCCCCAGGGCGCTGCGCAATGCGCTGCGGCTCGTGACGCCGAGCTTCGAATAGGTTTCACGCAAGTGCACGCGCACGGTGGCGGGCGACACGGACAGGCGGGTGGCAATGTCCTTGCCCGAATAGCCGGCGCAATAGAGGCGGCTTATTTCGGTTTGCCGCGGCGTGAGCATGGCGCCGGTGCCTGGCGCATTGCGGCGCAGCGCCACACGCAGCCCGCCATGTGCGGGTGTGACTTCGCACTGCCATCCGGCCGCATGCAGCTTGCGGATTGCGCCGCGCTCGCCCTCCAGCCATGACTTGGGCAGGCGCGGTTCCGACACCTTCGCGATTGCGGCGAGCCGCGGCCACGCGCGGCAGAAGTCGCCATTGGGAAAGAGGATCCAGCCTTCGTTGTCGGTCACGGCCAGCGGCTGGTCTCCGCTGCCGGTGTCTTCGAGGCCCTGGTGCGCACCGGCGTAGAGGCGGTTGATGAGCAGGGCCTCGCCGATGCCGGGCGCAAGCGCAGTGAGCGCGTCGACCTCGGCTGTGCCGTAGCGCGGCGATGCGGGCCCGCGGTTCAGGTAGCAATGCGCGAAGGTCTCGCTGCCTTCGAACGGAATGGACACGCCCAGCTGATGGTGAATGCCGTAGCGCGCCTGGAAGCTGCGCCACGACGGATGGCTCTGCTTCCACCGGGGATCGTCGTCGTTCACGCACACCGCCCGCAGGGGCTGCGCGTGCATGGCTGGGGTGGTGAAGTCGAGTTCGGCGCCGCCGATGGCGTACCAGTCGGCGCTCATTCCAGACAGGTCGTAGCCGACGCCGACCGAGGCCACGAAGCTGCGCGGATGCCAGATGTTGATGGCGCCATGGTCGGCGCCCATCAGCCCGACCAGCCGTTCGAGCAGTTTCTGCGGAAAGCGCTCGCAGGCGGTAGTGCGCGCAAGGCGCAGCAGGCCCAGTGCCGCGGAGTCCGGATCGGTGAGAGAGAACGGGGACTTGGGCGGCATCGAACAGCTTGTCGAATCGCGAGGCGGCGGAGGCTACCACAACCCATGGTAGGCGGCGGGGTCAGGCGCGAAGGACGATTCCGGCTTCGGACGGGCGGCATTCACACACACAAGACCGAGGAGAAGAAACCATGCGCTTTCGAAGCAGGCGCCGGCTGGGGGCCGGCATTGCATTGGCCTTTTGCGCGGCGGCGGCCGCACCGGCAGGTGCGCAGGTGCTCAACCCCAACACCTGCCCCGGCGGCACGCTCTACAGCAGCACCGACCCGGGCGCGTACTCGGGCTTCAGCGCGCATCGCGACATCGTGCAGCAGGACTGCCAGAGCAACATGGCGGGCGGATCGGGCGCGCAGGCCGGCATCGACCTGAGCAGCGCGAACACGGCTCTAGGGCGCGACAGCAGCGCAAGCGGCGGCCAGGCGACAGCACTCGGGCGCGGCAGCACTGCGGCGGGCGTTTCGGCCGCGGCAGTCGGCGCGAACAGCAACGCGACCGGTAACGGCGCCACCGCAATGGGCTCGAACAGCAGTGCGACTGCCAACTCGGCCACGGCCATAGGCTCGAACACCGTGGCATCGAGCGGCTCGGCCACCGCGGTGGGCAACGTGGCCAACGCCACGGGCGAGGCGGCATCGGCAGTGGGCTATCGCGCGCTGGCATCTGGTGACGGATCTGCCGCATTCGGACGCGAAAGCGAGGCCAGCGGCGACAGCAGCACGGCGCTGGGCGACATGGCTACCGCCTCGGGACGCAGCGCAATGGCGCTCGGCCGCGAAGCCCGCGCCACGAGCGATTTCGCGCTGGCGTTTGGCGCCAGCGCAAGGGCGACCGACATGGGTGCCTTGGCCATCGGAACGGCAAGCTTCGCATCGGGTTTCAACAGCGTGGCAATGGCACGGGCAGCAGCTCGAGCGGTGCGGGGTCGGTCGCCATCGGCGCTGGCAGCACGGACGGCGGGCGCGAGAACGTCGTTTCGTTCGGCAGCACGACGGACCGCCGCAGCCTGATCAACATCGACGGCATCAGCGCGGCGGGCCACGTCGACGCCGGCGGTCTTTCCGTGAACGGCAATGCTTCGGTGGCGGGGCGGCTGACCTCCGGCAGCATCGACAACCTGGGCGGCGGTATTACCAACGCTGGGCGCATCAGCGGCGTTACCGCCGGCGCCGTAACAGCGACCTCGACCGATGCCGTCAACGGAAGCCAGCTCTATGCGGTAAGGAGCACGGCCGAGCAGGCACTGAACCTGGCAAGCCAGCAGGGCACGCAGGTGCAGCAGATCACGGCGCAGGTGACCCAGAACACGCAGCAGATCACTCAGCACACCGAACAGATCGCGGAGCACGCGCAACAGATCACGCAGCACACCCAGCAGATCACGCAGAACACACAGCAGATCGAGCAGCAGTCAGTGCAGATACAGGCCATGGTCAATGGCCAGTTGGGTGTCTGCACCGTCAATGGCGGCGCCCTGCAATGCTCGGTGCAGGGCCAGGCGGCTGCACGTGCGGAGGGCGCGGGTGCGGCGGCGATCGGCAATGGCTCGCAGGCCACCGGCAACGGTGCGCTTGCCGTGGGCCGCAACGCCAAGGCACTTGCGGCCGGAGCCATGGCGCTGGGCGACGGCAGCACGGCCAGCGCGAGCAATGCGGTGGCGCTGGGCCAGGGATCGGTGGCCGACCGGCCCGACAGCGTGAGCGTGGGCAACGCGGCCACGGGCTACCAGCGGCAGGTCACCAACGTGGCACCCGGCGTGGCGGCCAGCGATGCAGTCAACCTTGCGCAAATGGAGCGCGCGGTGGCCGTGTCTTACGGCCAGGCGCGTGAGTTTGCCGCGCGCGGCGTGGCGCAGGCCATGGCGATGCCGTCGATCCCCATGCTCGCGCCCGGACGCAAATGGCTGGGCGCGGCGGTGGGGCACTACGCAGGGCAGTCGGCGCTGGGCGTGGCCTTTGCCTATCAGCTCGACGAGCGCTGGAGCGTGGGCGCGGGCCTGAGCGCGGCGGCGGGCAACGGCGCGCAGCTCGGCGGCAGGCTGCAGGCGGGCTATCAATGGTGATCGGGGGCTGAGCGCCGGCAGAGCCAGGCCATGAGGCGGGCCCGTGGCAAAAGTGCAAGAATGCCACGGGCGGCCGCCGCAAGGGCGGCCAGCATCCACCGAGACCAAGAAGGACGCACGCATGGCCTACCAGGACTTCAACATGGGCAACCAGTGGTTGCCCTTCACGCCCAACCGCCACTTCCAGAAAGACCCGCGCGTCTTCGTGGCGGCCGACGGCATGACGTTCACCACGCACGACGGCAAGAAGGTGATCGACGGCATCTCGTCGCTGTGGTGCGTGGGCGCGGGCCACAACCGCAAGCCGATCAACGAGGCGATCAAGAAGCAGCTCGACACGCTCGACTACGCCACCGCCTTCCAGGTCAGCAACGACAAGGCTTTCAAGGCGGCGGAGATGATCGCATCGCTGGCGCCCGGCGACCTGAACAAGGTGCTGTTCTGCAACTCGGGCTCGGAGGCGGCCGACACCTCGATGAAGGTGGCGCTGGCCTATCACCGCGCACGCGGCGAGGGCCACCGCAACGTGTTCATCGGCCGCGAGAAGGGCTACCACGGCGTGGGCTTCGGCGGCATGTCGGTGGGCGGCATTCCGGGCAACCGCAAGGTGTTCGGCTCGGCCTTCTTGCCGCGCGTGGACCACATGCGCTTCATTCACGATCCGGTGAACCACGCCTACATCCACAATGAAGAGCCGGTGTGGGCCGAAGATCCGCTGGTCGAGCTGGAAACCCGCATTCTTCCGCTGCACGACCCGAGCAACATCGCCGCCATCATCGTGGAGCCGGTGGCAGGGTCCGCAGGCTGGTACCTGCCGCCCAAGGGCTACCTGAAGCGCCTGCGCGAAATCTGTGACAAGCACGGCATCCTGCTGATCTTCGACGAGGTCATTACCGGCTTCGGACGTATGGGCACCAACTTCGCGTCGGACTATTTCGGCGTGGTGCCCGACATGCTCAACTTTGCCAAGTGCGTGACCAACGGCGTGATCCCGCTGGGCGGCGTGATCTGCCGCGACAAGCTCTACGACGCGATGATGAAGACCGACGCGCCCGAGCACGTGGTGGAGTTCTTCCACGGCTACACCTACTCGGGCCACCCGGTGGCCTGCGCCGCGGCCATTGCCACGCTCGACCTGTTCAAGGAGGAGAACCTGTTCGCGCGCGCAGGCGAAATGGGCAAGGTGCTGGGCGATGCGTTCCACAGCGCATTCAAGGGCCTGCCGAATGTGATCGGCATCCGCAGCCTCGGCCTCGCCGCGGCGGTGGAGCTTGCGCCGATTGCGGGCACGCCGGGCAAGCGCGCCTACGACATCTTTTTGGACTGCTTCCACAAGGGCGCGCTGGTGCGGCCCGCGGGCGACGTGCTGGTGATTGCGCCGCCCTACATCGTCGAAAAGCAGCACATCGACACGCTGGTCAATGCGCTGGCGGATTCGATCAAGAAATTCGCCTGAGCCGCCGGGCGCCCAGGCTACGCGGGTGCCCGCATGCCCGCGCAGTAGTCTTTGGGCGGCAGGGCGGGCGTGCGCCAAACGGCGTCGTAGGCGCCCTTGTTGTCTTCATCCGATTCGGGTGAATCGCCGCCGGCCTGCAGCCGCACCGTCTTGACTGAGACGTCGGTCGGCAAGTGCTGCGGCACCCCCAGCACCTTGGTGGCGTGCCCCGCGCCGCTGATCAGCAGCACCGTCTTGCCCGGCTGTCGGGCCTTGACGATGGCTTGCGCCATGGCGCGGTCACGCCCGACCTGGATGCGCGTCATGGGCACGATCTGGGCTTCGGGCAGCAGCTTGCAGTGACCCTCGCGCACGGCGTCCTGCTGCGCGGTGTAGGCCTCGCCGTTGAGTTGTACGTCAAGCGAGACGTCGGCCATGGCGTTCTTCATTCGCGCGCGCGGCATGTTGGCGCCGATGACGGGCACGCCGGCGCGCACGGCGGCCATCACCCCGGGGCCGTAGCTGCGCCAGGGCCAAGCTTTGTCGTTCCAGCCGAGGGCGACTTGCACCTGCGCTTCGGTGGCCGTGCGGTCGAGGCGCGCGGTGCTGTTGCCTTCCTCGGCCATTTCGAGCAGCAGTGCGGCCAGCTTGCCCTGGCTCGCCAGCGCCTCGACGGTTTCCCGCTCGATGGCGTGGTGCTCGGCCGCATCGTGCTGCTCGCCCAGGATGAGCGCGTCCGCCGGCAGCAGCGCCGCGGCGCGCTTTGCCACGGGCGCATCAGGGCCGGGCGAAAAGGCGGAGCACCCTGCCAGCACGATGGCGGCGAGCAGGGGGACCAGGAATCGGGGAGCCCGCGCGGGGAAGGGTTGGGATTGCATCGCGCCATACTATGCGTTGGCGCCCGCACGCCTTGCCGTCCAATTTCGCTTTTTTCCTGTGGTGTCCCTTCGCTTTCCGGTTCGCGTGCTGGCCACGCTGTTGCTTGCACTCGCCGCGGCGGAAGTCTGCCTGGCTCTGCACACGCCCCTGCCATGGATGATCGGCCCGCTGCTCGCGGTGTCGCTGGCATCGATTGCCGGCGCACCCACCGCCAGCTACACGCCGCTGCGCAATGCCGGGCAATGGACCATCGGCACCGCGCTGGGCCTCTACTTCACGCCGCAGGTGGTGGCGCTGGTGGCCGGCCTCTGGTGGGCCATTGCGCTCGCCATTGCCTGGGCCTTGCTGCTCGGCTGGGGCTTCGGGCGCTGGTTGCATGGGCTGCACGCCAAGCGAATGCCGCATGTACCGGCGAAATCGATGAGAGCGACAACTTACTTCGCAGGCGCCATCGGCGGCGCGTCGGAGATGACGCTGCTGTCCGAATCGGCCGGCGCGCGTACCGATCTGGTGGCGGCCGCGCACAGCCTGCGCCTGGTGGTGGTGACAATCACCATTCCGTTTGCCATGCAGTGGAGCGGATTGCATGGGCTCGAAATCAATCCGCCCATGGTGCGCGAGGTGAATGCGAGCGGGCTCCTGCTGCTTGCGCTGGCCACCGGCATGGGCGGCCTTGCGATGCGTGCGCTGGGCCGCACCAACCCCTGGTTCATGGGCCCGCTGGTGGTTGCCATGGGGTTCACCATCGCAGGCCAGGCGCTGTCGGCCGTGCCCACCTGGATGTCGAACACCGCGCAGCTGGTGATTGCCGTGAGCCTGGGCGTTCGCTTCAGCCGCGAGTTCTTGTACACGGCGCCGCGCTGGCTGGGTTCTGTGGCGCTGGGCACGGTCGTCATGCTGGTGGTGTGCGCAGGCGCCGCATGGCTGCTGGCCCGGGCGACGGGGCTGCACCCCGCCACGATGATCCTGGGCACTTCGCCGGGCGGCATTGCCGAAATGTCGATCACCGCCAAGGTCTTGCAGCTGGGGGTGCCGGTGGTCACGGCGTTTCAGGTGTGCCGGCTGGTGGCGGTGCTGCTGCTGGTGGGGCCGATGTACCGGTGGATCTACGGTCGGAAATGAGCGCCACGGCTGAGTGGGCACAAAAAAAGCGCCTCGAAAGGCGCTTTTTTATCCGGGGCGGGCGGGCTCAGTGCACCAGCACCGGCGTGTGAGCCAGCTCGGCATAGCCTTCGAGCGTGTCCTCGACCTCTTCCTGGGTGGGCGTATTGAGCTGCCAGGCGGCAATTTGCTGCTGGAACAGTTCGGCCCACGAGCCGTCGAGGTAGACCTCTTTGCCCGAGCGCTTGTCGACGATCTCGAAGCCGTGGCGTTCCAGGACCGGCACATTGGGCTGGGCGGGTGTGTCGCTTTCGTTCGGCTGCACGTGCACGACGACGAAGGACTCTGAGTCATAGAGCATGTTCATTGCGGGGCCTGTGAGGATGTCGATGGCGTTCATGGGGGTTAGATAGCAATCAACGCGCCAGTTTCAAGCTCGGTTGTCTTTTTGTAGAGAAAACGCATTAATTCCTGTGCTTGTTTCCTCCACTTTCGCGCTAGTTCGAGGGCCCCGCGGGAAGGGATTCGCGCAACTGCATGTCGGCGAAATCGCCGTTGGCCTGTGTCTGTTTCATCCGCACCGGCAGGTAGCCAAGGGCCGGCGCCAGCCAGATTTCGATCTTGTCGTCGAATTCGCGCCGGGGGCTGCGCGTGAGCTTGCGCACCGCATAGTCGCCGGCCGGCACGGTCATTTGCTCTTCGCCTTCGATGTTGAAGACCCAGACGCCGGCGTCGCGCGGGCCGACCGTCTGGATGGAAATGCGGCTGCCGGCCGGGTAGCGCCCCGGGTCGCCCGCCAGCATGCCGCCGAGCTGCATCACCACGCTGAGCCGGTCTTGCGCGCCGGGCAGCAGGGGCACGCTGGGCGCGTTGTTGCTGAACATCACCTGGCCCTGGTCGCGCAGGAAGTGCGAAGCCACCTCGCCCTTGCGGGCCTCCGAAAAGCGGTCAGGCTCGATGCCGGTGGGGCCGATCTTGCCGGTGCTGTGCTGGCTGCGGATTGTCCTGAACAGGAATTTGAGAGAAAGCCGCGCGTCGTAGCTGCTGCCGTCCTGCAGCCAGGCCAGGTCGCCGAAAACGCCTTGCATTGGCGATGAGCCCTGCTGGCCGGTGACCGCGAAGGCGAGCTTGACCGAGCCGGGAATGCGCAACGCCTCCGGGCCGACGACGTTGCCGGCCGTTGCGCTCGCGGCGCCTCCGGCTCCTCCGTCCCCGATGCCGGCGTTGCTTGTGCTGCCCGCGCCGCCCAGCGCAGCACCTGCCGGGGCGCTTGCCGGCGGCTCAGGAGCGGCCGCTCCTGAATCGATAGCGATTTGCGCCGTGAGAGCACGCGTTTCCGGCGGAGGCTCTTCGAAAACCTGGGGTGCCGGGACTGGCATGGGCTCGGGCGCCGTCGGCGGCTTGGGCGCGGAAGGCTCGCGCGGCCGACGCGGTTTGGCGGGCGGCGGTGGCTTGGCTTCAGCCGGGGCGGCTGCCGCGGCAGCGGGCGCGGCCGGCTTTTCCGGAGCGGGCGGCGCGATCACGATCGTCCGGGTAGTGAACTTGTTCGCAAGAGGCGAGGGATCCGGGCCGATGGCCGTGGGCGCCAGCCCCAGCAGCAGAACGTGAACCAGCCCCACCGCCAGCGTCAGCCCGGCGAGCGCCCGCCACGACGGGCGTGCCGGGGGCGCAAGGGACGAAAACGGGGAGGCGGCAAGCGTCGGCATGAGGTGTGGAGTGAGCGCGGGCGTCGAGGTTCACAAGGAGCACCTCGGTACACTGCCGCCCGTTCACCCAGTTTAGTGGGCGCGGCGCCGGCCCTCGTGTTCGCCCCGTGTCCTTCATCACGCAATTGCCACCATGAAACTCGCCACCCTGAAGGACGGCTCCCGCGACGGCCAGCTCGTCGTCGTCTCGCGCGACCTCACGCTCGCCCACTACGCCACCGGCATTGCCAGCCGGCTGCAGCAGGTGCTGGACGACTGGGGCTTCATGAGCCCGCAGCTGCAGGACCTGTACGACGCGGTCAACAACGGCCGCGCGCGCCATTCCTTTCCGTTCGATCCCTCGATGTGCATGGCGCCGCTGCCGCGCGCCTACCAGTGGGCCGACGGCTCGGCGTACCTGAACCACGTCGAGCTGGTGCGCAAGGCGCGGAACGCCGAAGTGCCTGAAAGCTTCTATCAAGACCCGCTGATGTACCAGGGCGGCAGCGACGACTTTCTCGGCCCGACCGACGACATCGTGGTGCCGAACGAAGCCATGGGCATCGACTTCGAGGCCGAGATCGCGGTGATTACCGGCGACGTGAAGATGGGCGCCACGCCCGACCAGGCGCTCGACGGCATCCGGCTGGTGATGCTGGCCAACGACGTGAGCCTGCGCAACCTGATTCCGGCCGAGCTGGCCAAGGGCTTCGGCTTCTTCCAGAGCAAGCCCGCCACCGCCTTCAGCCCGGTGGCCGTGACGCTCGACGAAATCGGCGAGGCCTGGCAGAACGGCCGGGTGCACCTGACGCTGCAAAGCAGCTGGAACGGCCGCAAGGTCGGCATGTGCGACGCCGGGCCGGAGATGACCTTTCACTTCGGCCAGCTCATCGCCCACATCGCCAAGACGCGCAATGTGCGCGCCGGCAGCATCGTCGGCAGCGGCACCGTGAGCAACAAGGGCGTGGAAAAGAACGGCCGCATGGACTGGCCCAAGGGCTATTCGTGCATTGCCGAGAAGCGCTGCATCGAAACCATCCAGGGCGGCGAGCCCGTGACCGAGTTCATGAAGTTCGGCGACACGATCCGCATCGAGATGAAGGGGCTCGACGGCCGCTCGCTGTTCGGCGCGATCGACCAGGAAGTGGTGTCGGTGGCGGGGCGGCCGAAGGTGGCGCCGGTGTCGCTGGTCAATTCCCAGGCCGACCAGTCCGCCGATACGGCTGAAGACTAGGCTCAAGAACTTTTGGGGCCGCGGCGCGCAGCAGCTCTTTCTGTGTCCGTATGCCCAGCCGCCGGAACGCCCGGTATTGATGGGTGCGCACCGTCGTCAGCTCGATGCCGATCTCGCGCGCGGTCTGCTTGGCGGTGCTGCCCGCCATCAGGTGGCCGATGACTTCGCGCTCCCGCAGGCTCAAGGTCAGCAGGCGCGAGGCCAGGGAGGGCGCCACCGTGTTCCCTGCCGCCACCGTGCTGCGGCCATGGGCCATCGTGGCCTCGGCCAGCAGGGTGGCGTGGCTCTCGATTGCCGCGAAGTCGCGCTCGTCGAATTCAGGCTGCGCCAGGCTCCGGTAGAAGCTCACCGCCACGCGCTGGCCGGTGGGTGTCAGCAGCAGCACCGACGCACGTTCGCGAATGCCTACGTCGCCGTAGCAGGCGGCGCGGTAGGCGGGGTCGGCCACCTCCTCGGCGCGCTGGTGGCCCAGCCACAGCTGCGCGCGCTTGGGCAGCTTGCGCTTCGCGAGCCAGGTCATGTTGGGGTCGAGCAGGTCGAAGCGCTGCGCCACATAGCCCTCGGCGGTGCGTTCGGCCGTGGTGCCGTAGCTGCTGGCCGCCGACACGGCCTCGATGCGGCCGGTGGCATCGACCGCGAACACGGTGCAGAAGGTCACCGGCATCACCCGGTGCATGGCCGAGAGGCAGTTGGCTGCGAGATGCGGCGTGCCGATGCCCGCCAGCACGTCGCGGACGATGGCCGCCGACAGCGCGGTGTCGGCAGCGGGTTGAATGCGCCAGCGTCTCATGGGAGCAGACCAGACTCGGGGTAAATACGTCGTACAAAGTTATGACAACGGACGTGGCCCCGCATCGGGACAATCCCGCTGCATGACGAACCCCACCATTGCGGCCGAGGCGCCCGCTCCCGCCTCCGGCGCCATTGCCGCCGATGCCGCAAGCGGCCCCGTGCCGCCGATGCCCAGCGCGACCGGGCTGCCGCCTTCGGTCGGTGCCTTTCACTACACGCGCTACAAACCGCGGACGCCGCCGCTGGAGCAGGGCGGCGTGGAGCCGGGGCGCCATCCGGTGGTGATTGCGGGCGGCGGGCCGGTCGGCATGGCGCTGGCGCTGGGGCTCGCGAACCACGGCGTGCGCTGCGTGGTGCTCGAGACCGACGACACGGTGTGCGTGGGCAGCCGCGCGGCCTGCATCTCGCGCCGCAGCCTGGAGATCGTGGAGCGGCTCGGCGCGCTTCCGGCGTTCCTGGCCAAGGGCCTGCCGTGGACCGGCGGGCGCAGCTTCTACAAGACGGCCGAGGTGTTCCGCTTCGAGATGCCGCACGACGAGCGGCAGAAGCTGCCGCCAATGATCAACCTCGAGCAGTACTACGCCGAGCACTATCTGCTGGAAGAAATCTTTCGCCGCAACGAGGCGACGCCGGGGCTCATCGACATTCGCTGGGGCACCGAACTCGTCGGCATTGCGCAGGATGAAGACGGCGTGACGCTCGACGTGCGCAACCCCGAAGGCGCCTACCGATTGCAGGGCCAGTGGCTCGCGGCCTGCGACGGCGGCCAGAGCTTCGTGCGCAAGTCGCTGGGGCTTTCGCTCGAGGGCACGGGCTACGAGGGGCGCTACGTCATCATCGACATCGAACTGCACAGCGAGCACCCGACCGAGCGCCGCGCGTGGTTCGATCCGCCGTGGAACCCGGGCTCGACCGTGCTGATGCACCGCCAGCCCGATGACATCTGGCGCATCGACTACCAGTTGCGTGCCGGCCAGAGCACCGAAGAAGCGCTGACGCCGGCGGCCGTGGCCGAGTTCGTGCAGCGGCATCTGGACGCCATTGGCGAAGGCCACCTGCCGTGGAAGACGGTGTGGACCTCGGTCTACCGTGCGGGCGCGATGACGCTCGAGAGCTACCGGCACGGCCGCGTTCTCTTTGCCGGCAATGCGGCGCATGCGATGCCGATCTTCGGTGTGCGCGGCCTCAATTCGGGCTTCGACGATGCCGACAACCTGGCCTGGAAGCTGGCGTTCGTGGCTCGCGGCCTCTCGGATGCGGCGCTGCTCGACTCGTATTCGCAGGAGCGAATCGAAGCCTTCCACGTCAATGCCGAGAACGCCATGCGCAGCACCGAATTCATGTCGCCGCCTTCCCGCGGCTTCGACCTGATGCGCGAAGCGGCGCTGTCGCTGTCGGAGGCGCATCGCGGCATTGCGCAACTGATCAATCCGCGGCAGACGCAGGCGGTGCGCTATGCGGCTTCGGCGCTTTCCAGCGAAGGCGATGTGCTGGCGGCAGGCCCGTTGCCCGGGGAGGTGATGGCCGAGCAGCAGCTTGAGCAGGGGCACCTGACCGACTGGATCGCTCCGGTCTTCACATTGCTCGTGCTGCGGCCGCGGGCCGGTACCGCCTTGCTGCCGAAAGACGAGGTGGCGCAGGCGCTGCGCGGCGATCTGCCGTTCGCGGTTCGCGTCATCGCGGGTGCCGGTGTCGATGGCGCCGATGCACATGCCGACGCGGCGGTGTTCGAGGCGCTGGGCGCAAGCGACGGCGCCTTCTATCTGCTGCGGCCCGACGGCCATGTGGCCGCGCGCTGGCAACACCTGCCGGGCGGCGCGCTGACAGGCGCGTTGGGCCGTGCCGCCGCTGCTTTCAAGGAGATTGCCGCATGACCACATCGCTCGCCCCCGACGCGCGGGACCGCATCTACGCGGAGTGCGCGCGCGCCATCACTGAAGCCGGCCCCGAACGCGAATCGCTGTTTCTCGCGCGGCTCGCGCTGCTGCTGTTCGAGCAGGTCGGCGACGAGGCGCGCTGCCGCCGCGCATTGGCCGACGCGCTGGACGCGCTGCCCGTACCATCGCTGTCCGCAACCCAATCACAACAAACCGGAGACTGATCCACATGGACCGCCGCACTCTTCTGGCCACGCTCGCTTCGGGCGCCGCCATGGCCGCAAGCCCGTTCGCCCGCGCGCAGGACTACCCCACGCAACTCATCAAGTGGGTGGTGCCCTATCCCGCGGGCGGCGGTACCGACGTGATTGCGCGCACGCTCGCCGAGGCCATGCGCCAGGCGCTGGGCCAGCAGATCGTTATCGACAACCGGCCCGGCGCCTCGACCAACATCGGCGCCGACTTGGTCGCAAAGAGCAAGCCCGACGGCTACACCGTGATGTCTGCCGACAACGCCGTGCTGGCCTTCAACGAGCACCTGTTCGGCAAGCTGCCGTTCAATCCGGAAAAAGACTTCACCTACGTCGGCGCGATCGGCAAGTTTCCGCTGGCGCTGGTGGTGCACCCGGACTTTCCGGCCAAGAACTTCAAGGAGTTCCTGGCGTATGTGAAGGCCAATCCGGGCAAGGTCAACTACGCCTCGCCGGGCAACGGGTCGCCGCATCACCTGGCCATGGAGATGTTCAAGGTTCGCACCGGCACTTTCATCACGCACATTCCCTACCGTGGCGCCGCCCCGGCGATGGCCGACGTGATGGGTGGGCAGGTGCCGTGCATGTTCCTGGACCTGGCCTCGGGCCTGCCGATCATGCAGGGCAACAAGGTTCGCGTGCTCGCCATCGGCTCCGGCGCGCGCAACAAGCTGCTGCCCAACGTGCCGACGCTGGCCGAAGTGGGCGTGCCCAATACCGAGGTGTTCGCGTTCCAGGGCGTGCTGGGCCCGGCCGGCCTTCCGCCCGCCGCGGTGGCCAAGCTCAACAGCGAGCTGAACCGCGCGTTCGGTACGCCGGCGGTACAAAAGCGCTTCGATGATTTCGGCATGGAAGCCATGCCGGGCACGCCCGCGCAGTTCGAAGCGTTGGCGCGCGCCGAGTCGAAGCGCTGGGGGCCGATCATCAAGCAGGCCGGCATCAAGCTGGACTGAGTTCGCCGCGCGCTTCGCAGCCGGCGGGCTATTTCCTGGAGCCGTCTTCCAGCACGTGCTCGTCGCGTTGCAGCTCGCCGTTTTCGTCCCAGCTGCGCTCGCGCGTCACGCGGCCCCTGGCATCGAAGCTCGATTCGGCGAGCAGCGTTCCTTTTTCGCTGAAGCGCTGGTGCTTGCCGACCGGCACTTGCCGGCCGCGGCCCGCCACCCGATAGCGCCCATGCGCAGCGCGCTGGCCGCTCTCGTAGAACTCGGTGATCTCGAGAGCGCGCGCATCGCCGGAGCCGCTGTAGGCAGCCTTGCTGCGGGGCTGGCCGTGGAGGTAGTAGCTGTCGTCTCGCACCGGCTCGCCCGCGGGGTTCCAGCGCTGGTCGCGGATCAGCGAGCCTTTTTCGGAGAACTCCTGCTCGCGTTGCCGCACCGCGCTGCGTTCGACCAGCAGCCACACCGTTTCGCGGCGCTTCACCCCTTCGGATGAAAAATGCCGCTCGGTGCGCTGGTTGCCGGCGATCTCGTCTTGCACCGAGGGCTTGCCGTTGTCGTAGAAGTCCTGCGACCGCACGCGCTTGCCGAGCATGTACGACAGCCGTGAACGCAGGAAGCCGCGCGCGTCGAACAGCTGGACCTGCGAGGGCCCGCCGGTGAAGCCGCACAGCCGGGCGTCGTCGGCCACCGGCGCGAGCATGGGCGTTTCGCCGCAGCGCAGCGCGGACAACTGGCCGCGCTCGGTGAACTCGACGAAGGCACGGTCGGTTCCCGTGCTGGGATAGAAAGTGACGCGGCGCAGCCGGCCACCGGGATAGAAGCTGCGAACCAGCCCGCGCTCCTGGCCGTCGTCGTACGTGGCCTCGCGCAAGACTTGCCCCTCGGGCCCGTACTCGCGGGCGAGGCCATGGATGTTTCCACCGGCATTGAGGATGTGCTCCCTGGCGAGCTTGCCTTTTTCATAGAAGCGCGACAGGCCGGTGAAGGCGCCGTTCTGCACCTGCTGCTCGCGCTGGGGCTCGCCGGTCGCGCGGTCCTTGCAGCGCATGAGGCCTGTCGCGCCGAGGAGCGTGCTGCCGTCGGAGGGGTTCACCCGGCGTCCGTTGAGTTCGCAGTCGAGCGCGGCATGCGCGCCGCCGGCAGTGAAGAGCGTGAAGAACCACAAGGTCGCCGTTGCGGCCCCGCGCCGGCGAATCATTTGTCGTACAGCGCGGCGAGCGAACGGAATCCCTTGACCTCGATCGGGTTGCCGAAGGGATCGCAGAAAAACATGGTCCATTGCTCGCCCGGCTGCCCCTCGAAACGCACCTGGGGTTCCAGCACAAAGTCGGTGTTGGCGGCTTTGAGCCGTTCTGCAAGCGCCTGCCAGTCGGGCAATTCGAGCACGATGCCGAAGTGCGGCATGGGCACCATGGCATTGCCGACCCGGCCGGTGCGCGTGGTGGCGAAGGGCTCGCCAAGATGCAGGGAGATCTGGTGGCCGAAAAAGTCGAAGTCGACCCAGGTGTCGGTGCTGCGGCCTTCGGCACAGCCGAGGACATTTCCGTAGAAGCGGCGGGCCGCGTCGAGGTCGCGAACGTGAAAGGCAAGATGGAAGATGCTCTGCATGGTTCCGGATTATGGGCAGCGGTGCTGTGAGAATGCCGGACTTTCTTTCATCGTGGAGCAAGCCTTGCGGATACTCCGGACCCTCTTTGCGCCCGGGCGCAATTTCGACTTGAAGGCGCCCGCGCGCCAGTGGTTTCTTGCCCGCCTGCCGCGCCTTGTGCTGGCGGGTGCCTGTTCCCTTCTCGCGGTGGCGGCGCATGCCGCCTGCCCGCCTTCGGCCATTGCCAGCCTCGGCAAGCCGGGCTCTGCGGTCGGCCAATGGAATGCGGTCGACCGGGGCCTGCTGTGGCGCGCCGACCGGGACGGGCGTACCTCCTGGCTCTACGGAACCATTCATCTCGGCCGAGCCGAGTGGGTGCGGCCGGGCCCCACCGTGCAAAAGGCGCTGGAGCAAAGCGACGCGCTCGCGCTGGAACTCGACGCGCGCGATCCGGCGACCATGCGCGCCATGACGCAGCCGGCGGATCCGGCCCTGGTGGCGCGGCTGCTGAGCGGCCAGCGTGCGCAGCGGCTGGCGCGCCAGAATGAAGCCGCCTGCGTGCCGCCCGGAACCATGTCGGGGCTGCAGCCCATCCTGCAGGTCACTGCGCTGGCGGGCCTGGTGGCGCGTGCCGATGGCCTGTACCCGGAATTCGGCGTCGACGAAACGCTGGCCGTCTCGGCGCGGAACAACAGCAAGCCGGTGTTCGCGCTGGAAAGCGCGGCCTCGCAATTGAAGATGCTCACGGGAGATTCCGAAGCCGAAGAGGCGGAACAGATCGATGCTGCGCTGGACGAACTGGAGTCGGGCCAGTTGCGCACGCAGATGAAGGAGCTGGCCGAGGTCTGGGCCCGTGGCGATGTGGACAAGCTGGGCCGTTATCCCGAGTGGTGCAACTGCATCAACACGCCGGCCGAACGGCGGCTGATGAAGCGCCTGCTCGACGACCGCAATCCGGGGCTCGCGGACGGCATCGAGCGCATGCACGCGGGCGGGCGGCGCGTGTTTGCGGCCGTGGGTGCGCTGCACATGGTGGGCCCGCAAGGGCTGCCTGCGCTGCTGGCGGCCCGGGGGTTCACGGTTGCCGCGGTGCCTCTTTCTGCGCAGCCGCCGCTCGCGGTGCCGGCAGCACCGGCTGTGACACCGCCCACGGCGGAGGGCCGGAATGCAAGGGGCGCTCGCAATGCCCGCAATACCCGTGACGCCCGCGG
Source organism: Variovorax sp. CCNWLW186 (assembly GCF_037203865.1). Taxonomy (NCBI): domain Bacteria; kingdom Pseudomonadati; phylum Pseudomonadota; class Betaproteobacteria; order Burkholderiales; family Comamonadaceae; genus Variovorax; species Variovorax sp. CCNWLW186. The sequence continues at coordinate 26,011 of NZ_JBBCBO010000025.1, forward strand.
TGCGCGTGGCAGCCAGGCTGCCAAGAGCAGCAGCGCCAAGAGCAGCAGCAGTGCCAAGGGTTCCAAGCCCAGCGCCAAGCCCGCGCAACGCGCGCCGGCCACGAAGGCCAAACAGCGCCGATAATCGCCAACACCATGCACCTGCCGCGAAACCACCCCCGCTTCCTCGGCCTCGTCGGCCGATGGGTGCTGCTGTGGTTTGTGCTTTCGCTCGGCGTGGCGGTGGCGTCGCCCATCGTGCACCCACAGGCCGTGGAACTGGTGTGCTCGAGCGTCGGCTCGGTCAAGGTGGTGGTCCACACCGAAGACGGCGTGCAGGAAATGGGCGCCTCGCACATGGACTGCCCGCTGTGCGTGCTCACCGGCGCGCCGCCTCCTTCGGCGGACCCCGCCGGTTTCGATCTTCCCTTGCCGCTGGGCCGCGTGGTCCAGTCCATTCCTGCCGCGCGCCTTGCCGCGGCCACCGCTGCGCCATTGCCGGCGCGCGGGCCGCCCACCTTCTCCTGAAGCTTTCAAAACCGTAGCCGCATGCGCCGATCGACAGGTGCGTGCGGCCTGTCTGGCTTGAAGTTCGTGGAGCAGGTTTCCAGTGAAAAAGCATTCCCGCGCCCTGGCAATTGCCATGGCATTCCCCTTTGGCGCGCCCTTGTGGGCGCAAGAAGCACCCGAGCCGCCCGAGAGCGGCGCCAGCGTGCGCACCCTCGGCACCGTCACGGTCAGTGACGGCCGCCCGACCTCGCTGCCGACGCAGATCCCGGCCACCATCGAAGGTGTGACGAGCGAGCAGATCTCCGAAACGGTCAATGCGACCGACAGCGAAGACGCTCTCAAATATTTGCCCAGCCTTGTGGTGCGCAAGCGCTACATCGGCGATTTCAACCATGCGGTGCTTGCCACGCGCGCCTCGGGCACGGGCAACAGCGCTCGCTCGCTGGTGTTCGCCGACGGCATCATGCTGTCGAACCCGCTGGGCAACGGCGCCACCTACGCGCCGCGCTGGGGCATGGTGTCGCCGGAAGAAATCGAGCGGGTCGACGTGCTGTACGGGCCCTTCTCCGCCGCCTACCCGGGCAACTCGGTCGGGGCCGTGGTCGACTACGTGACGCGCATGCCCACCAGGCTCGAAGCGCACGTCAAGCTCAGCGGCTTTGCCTCGAATTTCGACCTGTACAACAGCCGCTCGTCGCCGGCCGGGCAGCAGTTCGACCTGTCGCTGGGGAGCCGCAGCGGCAACTGGTCCTGGTGGCTCAGCGCCTCGCGCACCCACAGCAAAGGACAGGCGCTGGTGTTCGGCAACCGGCTGGTGAGCGCCGGCACGGTGGGCAATGCGGGCACACCGGTGACGGGCGCGGTGCTGGGGCTGAACCCGTCGAACCAGCCATGGTGGCTGGTGGGCGGCTCGACCATCTACGACACCACGCAGGAGCAGGCCAAGCTGAAGGTGGCCTACGACTTTTCGCCCACGGTGCGGGCGACCTACACCCTTGGCGCGTGGAACAACACCACGCACGGCAGCGTCGACACCTACCTGCGCGATGCGCTCGGGCGGCCGGTGTATTCAGGGCGCGTGAACATCGGCGGGCGCAGCTACAACCTCGATGCGCCGAGCGCCGCGCTAGCGCCGACGGAAACCGCGCTCACGCATTACATGCATGGCCTCTCGGTCAAGAGCCACACCGGCGGTGTGTTCGACTGGGAGGTGGCCGCGAGCCTGTTCGACTATGCGAGCGACACCTCGCGCACGCCGACCACACCGTTGCCGGGCGCCTTCAAGGGCGGCCCCGGGCGCACCACCGACATGGGCGGTTCCGGCTGGCACACATTCAAGGCCGCGGGCACCTGGCGGCCGACCGGCTCTGCCGACGGCGTGGGCGCTCATGTGGTCGAGTTCGGCTTTCAGCAGGACACGGCGCGGCTGCGCACCAGCGTCGGCAACACGCTCGATTGGATCCGTGGGCCGGTGGTGGCGCCGTTTTCCGCCTTCAACGGCAACACGCGATTGCAGTCGCTCTACGTGCAGGACACCTGGCGTTTTGCCGAGAAATGGAAGACCACGCTCGGCCTGCGCCACGAACGGTGGGAAGCCTACGGCGGCCAGCTCGGCAATGCGACGAGGCTGCTCGACTTTGCGCCGCGCAAGAACAGCTACGACTCGCCCAAGGCGGCCATCGCCTGGCAGGCCACGCCCGACTGGTTGTTGAAGGCCTCGACCGGCCGCGCGGTGCGCATGCCGACCGTGAGCGAGCTCTACCAGGGGTCGATCGAAGGCAACCGCATCGTCAATACCAACCCGGACCTGCGGCCGGAACGCTCGTGGACCACCGAGCTCAGCGCCGAGCGCGACCTGAAGGGCTGGGGCGTCGACGGCGTGCTGCGCACCTCGCTGTTCTTCGAGAACACGAAAGATGCGCTCTACAGCCAGGCGCTCACCAACCTGGTGAGCACGGTGCAGAACGTCGATGCAATTCGCACGCGCGGCCTGGAGGTGGCACTGAATGCGGTGGACGTGGGCATCAAGGGGCTGGACCTGGGCGGCAGCCTTACGCTGACGCGGTCGAGGATTGCCGCCAACAGCGTTTTTGCCGCCAGCGTGGGCCGCGACCAGCCGCGCGTGCCGAAGGTGCGCGCCTCGCTGCTCGCCACCTACCGGCCTGACGCGAGATGGAGCTACACGGTGGGCGCGCGCTACAGCGGCACGCAGTACGGCACGCTCGATAACAGCGACACGAACGGCGCGGCGTACATGGGCTTTTCGAAGTTCTTCGTGGTCGACGCACGCATTCGCTACCGCTTCGACCGGCAATGGAGCGCCGCCGTGGGCATCGACAACCTGAACAACAACAAGTACTGGGCTTTCCATCCCTATACGCAACGCACCTTCCTGGCCGAGCTCAAGTTCGACCTCTGATTTTCTTTTTTCCAATTTCTTCAAGGAGTTCCCTCAATGAACCACCCGCGCATCATCCTCAAGACCGTTGCTGCATGTGCCATGCTGGCCAGCGCGACCACGGGCTTTGCCCACGTCACCCTGCCGCGAGGCGGAGCGACCGTCGGCAGCGACTACAACGCGGCGTTCCGCGTGGGCCATGCCTGCGAAGGCGCCAAGGCCACCACGGGCCTGGCCGTTCGCCTGCCCAAGGGATTCGTCCTGAGCGACGCGCAGGCGCGCAAGGGCTGGAAGCTCGATGTGCAGAAGAACGCCGGCGACGGCGAGGTGCGCTGGACCGCCGAAAGCGCGCAAACCGCGCTGCCCGCCAGCGAACGCGCCGAATTCGTGCTGCGCGGCAAGGTGCCCGGCACGCCCGGACCGTTGTGGTTCAAGGTGCTGCAGACCTGCGACGTGGGCAGCATCGACTGGGCCGAAGTGCCCGCAACAGGCAACTCGACCGCGGGGCTCAAGACGCCCGCCGCCAAGCTCGACGTGGTGGCGCAGGGCGTGGCCACGGTCGACGTGCGCGACGGCTGGGTGCGCCAATCGGTGCCGGGCCAGAGCGGCACGGGTGCGTTCATGAAGCTCACCGCGCCCACGGGCACCAAGCTGGTCGGTATTGCCACGCCAGCGGCCGGCGTGGCCGAGGTGCACGAGATGAAGATGGAAGGCGACACCATGAAGATGCGCGAGCTGCCGGGCGGCCTCGATCTTCCCGCGGGCCAGACCGTCGAACTCAAGCCGGGCGGCTACCACGTGATGATGATGGACCTGAAGCAGCCGTTGACCAAGGGATCGACCGTTCCGGTGACGCTCCGCTTCGAAGATGCCAAGGGGCAGAAGACCTCGCTCGAGCTGAAGCTGCCGGTGGGCGCGCCCGAAGGTGCCGATGCGGCGGCACCGGCTCACCAGCACAAGCACTGACCCGCCCGGCGCCCCGCGGGAAGCGCTTACAGCAACTGGTCGGGCGCCAGTGGACCGAAGAGCCTGAGCAGCAGGCGCAGGGTCAGGCTGGCGTCGGGCTCGGTGGAGGTGTCCTTCAGCCCGCTGCCCTCGGGCGCCCGCCAGAGCAGTGAACCATCGTTCAGTTCGACACGCCACGAGCCTTCGCGCATGCCGCGCTCGATCTGCTCGGAGGCTGCGCGGGAGAGCTCGGCACTTCGCACCAGAAGCGCGATTTCGGTGTTCTGCAACTGAGAGCGCAAGTCGAGATTCATCGATCCGACCACCAGCAGCCGGCCGTCCATCACCAGCACCTTCGAGTGCAGCATGGAGCGCGACTCGCCCAGGTTGCCGCTGCCGGAAGAACCGAATGCGTTGCTGACGCTGGCCTGCTCGCTGCGCAGTTCATAGAGTTCGACGCCGAGCTTGAGCAGGTCTTCGCGATGGCGCGCGTAGCCGACATGCGCCACCGGCGCATCGTTCGACGCTAGCGAATTGGTCAGCACCCGGATGCGAACCCCGCGTCCGCGGGCCGCCGCGAAGGCTTGCTTCATGTCCGGGCCGGGCACGAAATAGGGCGAGATGATGAGCAAGTCGCTGCGCGCCTGCCCAATCAGCTGCAGCAGACCTTCGACGACCGTGTCGCTGCCCGCGGCGATGTCGGAGCTGGCCTGGAGCGATGCCGCGCGCCGCGAGGAGCCGGCCGCGTCGCCAGGCTGGCTCACTACCAGGCCGGGCGCCTTTGTCTGTTCGGGGCCCCTGTCGGCCGGAATCTTTCCGGGCTGGTCGGCAAGCATGACCGCGGGCGCCCAGACGAAGCGGGCGGTCTTCAGATCAAGCGGCTTTTCGTCCCAGGCGCGGGCGAGTTGCGTGGGCGTGGGCGCCGCGCCGGGTTTCGGTTCGCCGTCGGTGGTTGTCGGCGGTGGGTTCTGCGCGCGGGCCGATTCGTCGGCCAGCTCGCGGTCAGCCTGCGCCGCGCGCTCGCGGATGGCTTTCAATTCTTCGCGCTTGACCAGCGATTGCACGGGGTAGGCGCGTTCGTTGTTCCAGTAGCTGTCGAAGCTGCGCGACAGGTCTTGCACGATGGGGCCGGCCGCCAGAATGTCGACGTCGATGAAGTTGCCCTTCAGCGCATTGCCGAAATAGGCGTCGCCCAGGTTGCGGCCACCGGTCACGCCGAGCACGTTGTCGGCGAGAAAAAGCTTGTTGTGCATCCGCTGCTGGATGCGGGAAGCATCGCCGACCGAATTGAGAAGGCGTGCGAATGATGAGCCGCGCGCGCCCGCGAGCGGGTTGAACAGCCGCATTTCGATGTTGGGCACGAAGGCCAGGCCCAGCACCAGCGCATCCCGGCCGGTGCTATGGAAATCGTCGAGCAGGATGCGCACGCGCACGCCGCGCTGGGCCGCCGACCGGATGCCGCGCAACAGCCGGCCGGTGCTTGCGTCGGCGTGGATGGCGTAGTACTGCAGGTCGAGCGTCTTCTGCGCGCCTTCGATCAGCGCGAGCCGGCTACCGTAAGCGGCGGGAGGGCCGCCGAGCAGCAGGAAGCCCGACTCGAAGCGCGCCGCGTCGGCCTTTCGCCGCTGCTGGACCAGGGCTTCCAGGGCGGTGCCGCTCGGCGAGGGAAGTGCGCTGGACACTGGCCGGTCGACATGCTCCGGCAGTTGCGCGCAGGCGCCTTGCAGCACGATGGCCAGGAGCACGACGGACCGGCCGAAGAACGCGAAGATGGAAGACATGCGGCTTTCCGGGAATTTGGAGCCGCATATATAGCTCAGTCGACGCCGTCCCGGCGTGGGACGGCGTGACAGTTCCATGTAGAACTAACGAACTAGCGACCGGCGGACAGTTCTTCCTGGCGTTCCAGGGCGGCCAGCAACTCGTCGTCGATCTGGGCGTGGCGCTGGCTCAGTTCGGCGGCGCGCGAGGCGTCCGTGGCATAAATCGCGCCGCCGTCGAGTTCGAGCATTTCGCTGATGCGCTTCTGCTCGGCTTCGAGGGCTTCGATCTGCGCGGGGAGGGCTTCGAGTTCGCGCTGCTCCTTGTAGCTGAGCTTTTTGCGTGGGGCTGTGGAGCGTGCGGTCGCCGGCTCGGCTGAAGCCGGTGCCGCGGCGGGAGCTGGGGCCGGCGGCGGAGGGCTGGCGGCTTGCCGCTGTTCGGCAATCTCGCGGGCGCGCTTCGACTGGATCAGCCAGTCTTGCACGCTGCCTTCGTATTCGCGCCACCGGCCGTCGCCTTCGAAGGCGATCGTGCTGGTCACCACGTTGTCGAGGAAGGTGCGGTCATGGCTGACCAGGAACACGGTGCCGTCGTAGTCCTGCAGCAGGCCTTCCAGCAACTCGAGGGTGTCGATGTCCAGGTCGTTGGTCGGTTCGTCGAGCACCAGTACGTTGGCCGGGCGCGCGAACAGGCGGGCCAGCAGCAGCCGGTTGCGCTCGCCGCCACTGAGCGAGCGCACGGGGGAGTTGGCGCGCGCAGGGGAGAAGAGAAAGTCGGACAGGTAGCTTTTGACGTGCTTGCGCTGGTTGCCGATCTCGATCCACTCGCTGCCCGGGCTGATGAAGTCTTCCAGCGTGGCGTCGAGGTCGAGCTTGTCGCGCATCTGGTCGAAGTACG
>NZ_JBBCBO010000025.1:42500-95332 GCF_037203865.1 Variovorax sp. CCNWLW186
CTGAATATGGGGGGACCATCCTCCAAGGCTAAATACTCATCATCGACCGATAGTGAACTAGTACCGTGAGGGAAAGGCGAAAAGAACCCCGGGAGGGGAGTGAAATAGATCCTGAAACCGCGTGCTTACAAAAAGTAGGAGCCTCGTAAGGGGTGACTGCGTACCTTTTGTATAATGGGTCAGCGACTTACATTCAGTGGCAAGGTTAACCGAATAGGGAAGCCGTAGAGAAATCGAGTCCGAATAGGGCGATCAGTCGCTGGGTGTAGACCCGAAACCAAGTGATCTATCCATGGCCAGGATGAAGGTGCCGTAACAGGTACTGGAGGTCCGAACCGACTAGTGTTGCAAAACTAGCGGATGAGCTGTGGATAGGGGTGAAAGGCTAAACAAACTTGGAAATAGCTGGTTCTCTCCGAAAACTATTTAGGTAGTGCCTCAAGTATTACCATCGGGGGTAGAGCACTGTTTTGGCTAGGGGGTCATGGCGACTTACCAAACCAAGGCAAACTCCGAATACCGATGAGTACAGCTTGGGAGACAGAGCACCGGGTGCTAACGTCCGGACTCAAGAGGGAAACAACCCAGACCGCCAGCTAAGGTCCCTAAAATTGGCTAAGTGGGAAACGAAGTGGGAAGGCTAAAACAGTCAGGATGTTGGCTTAGAAGCAGCCATCATTTAAAGAAAGCGTAATAGCTCACTGATCGAGTCGTCCTGCGCGGAAGATGTAACGGGGCTAAGCCAGTTACCGAAGCTGCGGATTTGCAATTTATTGCAAGTGGTAGGAGAGCGTTCTGTAAGCCTGTGAAGGTGCGTTGTAAAGCGTGCTGGAGGTATCAGAAGTGCGAATGCTGACATGAGTAGCGTTAAAGGGGGTGAAAAGCCCCCTCGCCGTAAGCGCAAGGTTTTCTACGCAACGTTCATCGGCGTAGAGTGAGTCGGCCCCTAAGGCGAGGCAGAGATGCGTAGCTGATGGGAAACAGGTCAATATTCCTGTACCGATATATAGTGCGATGTGGGGACGGATCTTAATAGGTCATCCAGTTATTGGATTATTCTGGTTTAGTTGGATGTAGGCGTGCATTAGGCAAATCCGGTGCACATATACCGAGGCCAACGATCGAGCGGACTTGTCCGTGAAGTGACTGAACGAGGTTCCAGGAAAAGCCACTAAGCTTCAGCTATATACGACCGTACCGCAAACCGACACTGGTGCGCGAGATGAGTATTCTAAGGCGCTTGAGAGAACTCAGGAGAAGGAACTCGGCAAATTGACACCGTAACTTCGGAAGAAGGTGTGCCCTATTAGTGTGTAGTGAACAACGAAGCATGAATGGGTTGCAAAAAATCGGTGGCTGCGACTGTTTATTAAAAACACAGCACTCTGCAAACACGAAAGTGGACGTATAGGGTGTGACGCCTGCCCGGTGCTGGAAGATTAAATGATGGGGTGCAAGCTCTTGATTGAAGTCCCAGTAAACGGCGGCCGTAACTATAACGGTCCTAAGGTAGCGAAATTCCTTGTCGGGTAAGTTCCGACCTGCACGAATGGCGTAACGATGGCCACACTGTCTCCTCCTGAGACTCAGCGAAGTTGAAATGTTTGTGATGATGCAATCTCCCCGCGGAAAGACGGAAAGACCCCATGAACCTTTACTGTAGCTTTGTATTGGACTTTGAACAGATCTGTGTAGGATAGGTGGGAGGCTTTGAAGCAGGGTCGCTAGATCTTGTGGAGCCAACGTTGAAATACCACCCTGGTGTGTTTGAGGTTCTAACCTAGGTCCATTATCTGGATCGGGGACAGTGCATGGTAGGCAGTTTGACTGGGGCGGTCTCCTCCCAAAGCGTAACGGAGGAGTTCGAAGGTACGCTAGTTACGGTCGGACATCGTGACGATAGTGCAATGGCATAAGCGTGCTTAACTGCGAGACTGACAAGTCGAGCAGATGCGAAAGCAGGACATAGTGATCCGGTGGTTCTGTATGGAAGGGCCATCGCTCAACGGATAAAAGGTACTCTGGGGATAACAGGCTGATACCGCCCAAGAGTTCATATCGACGGCGGTGTTTGGCACCTCGATGTCGGCTCATCTCATCCTGGGGCTGTAGCCGGTCCCAAGGGTATGGCTGTTCGCCATTTAAAGAGGTACGTGAGCTGGGTTTAAAACGTCGTGAGACAGTTTGGTCCCTATCTTCCGTGGGCGCTGCAGATTTGAGGAAGCCTGCTCCTAGTACGAGAGGACCGGAGTGGACACACCTCTGGTGTATCGGTTGTCACGCCAGTGGCATTGCCGAGTAGCTAAGTGTGGAAGAGATAACCGCTGAAAGCATCTAAGCGGGAAACTCGTTTCAAGATGAGATCTGCCGGGGCCTTGAGCCCCCTAAAGAGTCGTTCAAGACCAGGACGTTGATAGGTCAGGTGTGGAAGCGCAGTAATGCGTTAAGCTAACTGATACTAATTGCTCGTGCGGCTTGACCCTATAACTTTGATCAATCTGATCAAGGTGTTATGCCAAGTTGACGCATTCAAAATACATTCAAAACAGCGCAGATATTGCGTGCTGATTCCAAACTCTATGAATTCGTTTGATTGATCATGTGATCAGTCAGACAACAAGTTATGCCTGATGACCATAGCGACGTGGTACCACTCCTTCCCATCCCGAACAGGACAGTGAAACGCGTCAGCGCCGATGATAGTGCGGGTTCCCGTGTGAAAGTAGGTCATCGTCAGGCTCTTACAGCCAGGAAAAGCCCAACACAGCGTGTTGGGCTTTTTTCTTTTGGATTTTATAAAAGCGCGTCATCTCACGGAGACGCGCTTTTTTTATTGCCAAGTGGCGAGCTTCAAATATTTCGGATGAGCGCCGAATCCGTCTCGGCCGCACCGGCCGTGACCAATTCAGCCAAGATATCTTCGGCCAATTGATCCAGCTCCGTGTCGGCGAAGAAGCGCTCGCGGATAACACCGAAATATGACGCGCTCCGAAGCCAGTCGGCCCATTCGTTCAGTGCCATGGACTGCACCTCGAGTAGCTTGAACTTCATCAGCACTTTGATGGCATGCCGTGCATGCTTCACCGGATCCCGCTGGAGCCCGTCGAGCCGCCGGCGCGCGGTAGCCAGAGAATTACCAACGTCCGCGAAGACGCGCCCGTGTCCAGGAATCACCCGAAGCGGCGCCAGCGCTTCGATGCGATCCAACGTGGCCGCAATATCCCCGAACGATGGCTCGCCTGCCAGCTCGGGAAAAGCAACACCAAAACCGTTTTCCCAAAGGGCGTCGGCTGAGATCAGTGTTCGCGAGACGGCGTCAAACAGAATGATCGAATGCGGATCGTGGCCTGGTGCGCTGTGCACCTGCCAAGCCCTGTCGCCAAGCATGCATTCCGTCCCAGGCCGCAGCAGCCCGTCGAACCGAAACCGTGGACATATCTGTCCTGTCGCACGAAAGCTCAAGCCGCCTTCGTCCCACTGCGCCACAAGATCCGCCTCTCCAGGCGGAATCTCCGTTTGCACCTTCGGATAGTGCCGCTGCAGCGCCGCGTTGCCGCCGCAGTGATCGCTATGCAGATGGGTATTCAATATTCGATCGAGCGGCCGCGTCCCCAGCGCCGATTCGACAAGCGCCAAGGTTTGACCGGCATGCGTGGCATACCCGGTATCGATCAGCGCGGTCTCGTCGGCCCCGACAAACAGAACGTTGTTCGATGAAAGCCAGCCGCGCTCGAAGACGACGAGGTTCGCCGGCAGCCCGGCCGCGGCGAGCTCGCTCACTCAGACGCTCGCGCTGGTTCGCAGCTCACGGCGCAGGATCTTCCCGACATTGGTCTTCGGCAAGGTTTCCCGGAACTCGATGTGCTTCGGCCGCTTGTAGCCGGTGAGCTGGCTGTTGCAGTATTGGAGCACCGCCTCTTCGGTCAGCGTGGGATCCCTGCGCACAACGAACACCTTGATCGCTTCGCCCTGCTTTTCGTCCGGCACGCCCACGGCCGCGCATTCGACAACGCCCGGGCACAGCGAGATCACGTTCTCGAGTTCGTTCGGAAAGACATTGAAGCCGCTGACCAGGATCATGTCCTTCTTGCGGTCGACGATGCGGCTGTAGCCGTCTTCCTGCATGACGGCGATGTCGCCGGTGCGCATGAAACCGTCGGCCGTAAAGGCCGCCGCGGTCTCGGCCGGCTGGTTGTAGTACCCGGTCATCACGTTCGGGCCCTTGATGCAAAGCTCGCCTGCCGTGCCGACGGGCAGGGAGTTGCCTTCATCGTCCTTGATGGCGATCTCGATACTCGGCAGCGGCAAGCCGATCGTGCCGGTGAACTTCGTGTTCGAGACTGGATTGTTCGTACCGATCGCGCAGGTCTCGCTCATGCCCCAGCCCTCGATCATCGGGCAGCCGGTCGCTTCGAACCACCGCTGTGCCGTGCCCTCAGAGGCGGCCATGCCGCCTGCCTGCGACACGAACAGCGTCGAGAAGTCGATCGACTTGAACTGCGGATGCATGAGCAGCGCATTGAACAACGTGTTCACCGCCGGCAGCATGTGGAAGGGGCGCTTCTTGAGCACCGCAATGAACTTGTCGAAGTCGCGTGGATTGGGAATCAGCGTCATGTGCGAGCCCTGCCGGATGACAAGCAGGCACAGCGTCAGCGCGAAGATGTGATACAGCGGCAGCGCTGCGATGCTGTTGACCTTCGACAGGTCGCCCGCCCGCGACAGTGCAGGCGTGAACCACGCCTCCGCCTGCAGGGTGGCCGCAACGATGTTGCGGTGGGTCAGCACCGCGCCCTTGGACAAGCCCGTCGTGCCGCCGGTGTACTGCAGGAATGCGATCGAATCGAGCGTGCTCTGATCTGGCCCGAGAGGCCGGCCGCGCCCTTCGGCAATCGCCTTGGAAAACTCAGTGACCGTGCGGCCACCGCTCAGCGGCAGCTTGTAGGGCGGGACCATCTTGGCCAGGTGGCGAACCGCGATGGTGATCCATGCGCCATAGAGGCCGCCCAGCAAATCGCCCATCGAAGTGACGACGACGTGCTTGACGGGAGTGCGCTCGATCACCTGCTCCAGAGTGGAGGCGAAGTTCTCGAGAATGACGATGGCCGTGGCCCCGGAGTCCTTGAGCTGATGCTCGAGCTCGCGCGCCGTATAGAGCGGATTGACATTCACGCAGGTGTAGCCCGCCCGGAGCACGCCGCACATCGTGACGGCAAACTGGGGCACATTGGGCAGCATGATGGCTACTCGCGCACCCGGCTCGAGGCCGAGCGACTGAAGCCAGGCGCCCAGCGCCTTCGAGAGCGTGTCGAGCTCTCCGTACGACATCCAGCGCTCCATGCAAACGGAGAACGGTCGATCGGCGTAGCGGCCGAAAGCCTCATCGAACATGTGGGTCAGAGACCGGTACTGCTCGGGGTTGATCTCGTGCGGCACGTCGGCCGGATAGTTCTGTCGCGCGGATGTCTGCATGCAAGCTCCTTTGCGCGGATTGTGGGAGCCAGATGCGCCCGCCCACTAGCGGGCTTGTCCTAGGGCAACGGCAAGCACTGTCGCGCGCGCGATAGCTGCGCGGCTTGGCCGGCCTCGGCGGGCGTGGTGGCGCCGCCCCGAAAGGAGCGCTCTCAGGCCTTGCCGGATTCACCCGGCAGCAGCACCCCGGCCGGAATGTCGGGTTCGACTTCCAGCGCCCGGTAGAGCGGCGTGAAATCGGGGGCCGTGAGTTCGAACAGCTGCGCGAAGCTCTCGATCACGAAATAGTTGGCCTGGTACGTGTCGATCTTGTAGCGCGTGCGCATGGTGCGCAGCAAATCCAGCGGCAGCCGGTGCGGCTCGTCACTGCGCACCGCATGCTGCAGCTCGCCCACCGAACTCAGGATGCCGGCACCGTATGCGCGCAGCCCGTCCGGCTGGCGGATGAGGCCGAACTCCACCGTGTACCAGTACAGCCTGGCCAGCTTCTCCCCGGCGCCGAGTTCGTGTGCCTTGATGCCGCCTTCGCCGTAGCGCTGCACGTAGTCCGCAAAGGTGGGGTCGAACAGCATCGGCACATGCCCGAACAGATCGTGGAACACGTCGGGCTCAACGATGTAGTTGAACTCCTCGGGCTTGCGGATCCAGTCGGTCACTGGAAACTTGCGGTTCGCAAGCAAGGTAAAAAACGGCAGTTCGGGAATCAACCCCGGCACCGCCACGATCTCCCATCCGGTGGCGCGATGCAGCCGCTCGTTGATTTCCTCGAAGCGCGGGATGCGGTCCTTCACGCCCAGCGAAGGCAGGGCCTTGATGAATGCATCGCAAGCCAACCCGGGCAACTGCGCCGCCTGCCGCTCGTACAGCCGCTTGTAGGTGTCGTGGTCGGCCGGCGTGTAGCTGGCCCAATCCTGCGGGCAGGTGTAGTCGGCATGCACCGCACCGCCGCGCGAGTAGTCGCCGCGCGGCGGGCGATCCGAAGCGCCATAAACAGCAGGTTTGACGGCAGCAGTGGCGGCGGCGGGGGTGTCCATGGGAAATTGCTCTCGGTTATTTGAGCCAGCGGTTCATCACACGCTGAAAGTCGCCGCCGGCTTGCTGCAGGTGCAGCCATTGGTCGACGTAGGCCTTGAAGGCCACGTCATCGCGCGGCAGCATCCAGGCCATTTCGCCGTATTGCAGCGGCTTTTCGGGGTTGATGGCACAGAGCCCGGGCTTGAGCTTCTGCTGCGTAATCGCTTCCGCGGACTCGGTCACGAACACGTCGGCCCGGTTGGCAAGGATCTCGTCGAAGATCGTCACGTTCTCGCCGTGCAGCGTGAGCTTGGCCTGCTTGAAGTTGGCGCGTGCGAAGCGCTCGTTACTGCCGCCTGGATTGAAGATGACCCGGGTGGAGGGCTTGTCGATGTCGGCCACGCTCTGATACTTGGCAACGTCGGCACAGCGCGCGATGGGCGCCTTGCCGTTCACCATGTAGGGTGCGCTGAAGAAGGCGCGCTTCTGCCGGTCGGTGGTCACCGAAACGCCGCCAACCGCAATGTCGCACTTCCCGGCCGTGAGGTCGGGCAGCAGGTTGGCCCACGTGGTCTTCACCCACTCGGGCTTGGCGCCCAGGCTGGCGCTGAAGCCCGCCATCAGGTCGACGTCGATGCCTTCGAACGAGCCGTCGGCCTTGTGAAAGCTGAACGGCCTGTAGTCGCCCGGCGTGCAGATGCGCAGCACGGCGGCCTTCTGCACCGTGTCCAGGTGCGACGCGGCCACGGGAGCGGCCGGCGCCATCGCGCAACCGGAAAGAACGGCGGCGGCCGCGGTGAGGGTCAGGCCGATCGAAAACGTGCTGCGCATGGAGGCTCCTGGGCGATGAAAGAAGCGCTTATTTTGGGGCCGCCAACACGCCCCGGCGCATCTGGTCGAGTTCGATGCTTTCGAACAGCGCCTTGAAGTTGCCGTTGCCGAAGCCGTCGTCGCCCTTGCGCTGGATGAACTCGAAGAAGATCGGGCCGAGCTGGTTCTCGCTGAAGATCTGCAGCAGCAGCGCGTCTTTCTTGCCGTCGATCAGGATCTTGCGCTTCTGCAGCTCGGCCACGCTTTCGCCGTGTCCGGGAATGCGCTTGTCGACCAGCTCGTAGTACGTGTCGATGGTGTCGAGCAAGGTCACGCCCTTGGCGCGCAGCGCGTCGACGGTTTCATACAGGTTGTCCGAGCCCATCGCGATGTGCTGGATGCCTTCGCCGCGGTACATGTCCAGGTACTCCTGGATCTGGCCCGCCTGCTCCTTGCCCTCTTCGTTGATCGGGATGCGGATCTTGCCGCAGGGGCTGGTCATGGCCTTGCTCTTGACGCCCGTCACCTGGCCTTCGATGTCGAAGTACTTGATCTCGCGGAAGTTGAAGAGCTTCTCGTAGAAGCCGGCCCACACATTCATCCGGCCCCGGTACACGTTGTGCGTGAGGTGGTCGATGTAGGTCAGGCCGTTGCCCTTCGGCGCCAGCGCATCCTGCGATGCCACGCCCGGCAGCGGCTCGAAGTCGACGTCGTAGAAGCCGATGTTGCCGATGTCGCCCGGCTTGGCGCCGTTCTTGCCGGGCCAGCGGTCCACCAGGTAGATCAGGCTGTCGCCGATGCCCTTGATGGCGGGGATGTTCAGTTCGCCGGGGCCGGCCTTGTCGGCAAAGCCCCAGGCACCGAGCGAAATCGCGCGCTCATAGGCCTGCTTGGCGTCCTGCACGCGAAAAGCGATGGCGCAGACGCTCGGGCCGTGCTCGCGTGCGAAGCGCTGCGCGAACGAGTCGGGCTCGGCGTTCACGATGAAGTTGATCGTGCCCTGGCGGTACAGCAGCACGTTCTTGTGGCGGTGCCTGGCCACCGCCGTGAAGCCCATGCGCTCGAACACCTGGCCCATGGCCACCGGGTCCGGCGCCGCGTATTCGATGAATTCGAAGCCGTCGGTTCCCATCGGGTTCTCCCAGGGCGTGAAGGCGGGGGCGTCGGTATGGCTCATAGGGGTCTCCAGGGTGGGGTTCGAATGGATAAAGAAGCAAGGAAATTGCGAAAAAGCGCACCGAAGCGGCCTTTGCAGCAATGTAGGGCGGATGCCGCTCACGTTTTCAGCGTTGTTGGGCGCCCTAATTAGCAAAGACGCAGAAAAACTGCAAAAATAGCAATATGGAAGCACTCGACAAGATTGATCGGCTCATATTGCGCACGCTGCAAGCAGACGGACGTGCTACCTACGACCAGATTGCCGAGCAAGTCAGCCTGTCTCCGAGTGCCGTGCTCAGGCGCGTCAAGCGGCTGGAAGAAAGCGGCGTCATCGACCGCTACGTGGCTCTCGTTCGCCCCGAAGTCATCGGCCTGGGCCTCACCGCGTATCTCAACGTGCGCCTCGAAAAGCACACCGAGAGCCACAAGCGCAACCCCATGGACCTGTTTCGCGCCAGCGTCCAGACTTGGCCCGAGGTGGTCGAATGCGCGGCGCTCACTGGCGAAATGGACTACCTCTTGCGCGTGGTGGTCGCCGACATGGGCCACTACAGCCGGTTCATCATGGACACCCTGCTCAAGCATCCGAGTGTTGAAGACTGCAAGACCAGCTTTGTGCTGGACCGTGTCAAGGCCACAACGGCTGTACCGGTTTAGCAACGAATTCGTTGCTCGAATCACACGCGCTTTGGTACTGGTTCACAAATGACAACCGGAAGTACCCATTCGGACTTGTTGATTAAGGGGAAACCCTTATATTTGAGCCATGCTCACCGCCAAGACCCTTATCCAAGCGTCTCTCGGCCTCGGCTCTTTCCTGAAGGCGCCGATGGTTGAGGCGCAACCGCGCGCGACCTCCGCGCCCCAGCCCGTCATGGTGCCGATCCGCTCGATCGGCCCGCGCGAACGCGACCGCATCGCGCGCCACCTGCTGGCGCTGACCCCCCATGACCGCTACCTGCGCTTCGGCTACGCCGCGTCGGACGAGCAGGTGCAGCGCTACGTCGACGGCCTCGACTTCGACCGCGACGAACTCTTCGGCATCTACAACCGCCGCCTCGACCTGATCGCCATGGCGCACCTGGCGTTCGCGCCCGACGACCAGCACAGCGACTGCGCCGAGTTCGGCGTGTCCGTGGCGGCGCATGCGCGTGGCCGCGGCTACGGCGCCCGCCTGTTCGAGCGGGCCGTGGTGGTCGCCCGCAATGAAGGTGTGGGCATGCTCTTCATCCATGCGCTGAGCGAAAACGCCGCCATGCTGAAGATCGCCCGCAACGCCGGCGCCACCGTGGTGCGCAGCGGTTCCGAATCCGAGGCGCACCTGCAGCTGCCGAGCGCCACCTTCGACAGCCGCATGAGCGAAATCGCGCTCGAGCACTACGCGGCGGTCGACTACCACCTCAAGACCCGCGCCAAGCAGTTCTGGGCCTTTCTCGCGAGCCTGCAGGAAGTGCGCAGCGGCATTCGCGACGCCCGCAGCAAGTCGGCGCAGTAAGAAGCAAGCCAGGTCTGGCCGTGGCATGCGCCGCCCGGCACGGCTCCAGCGCAGTGCCGGCGTCGGCCGCACTTGTTTCGTCCTGTAGCCGAATTGCTGGGAGGTAGAGCGACAGGGGTAGAGCCTGTCACATGCAATCCGGTATCCTTGTATCTCTTCAACTACGCCTCCCGCAGTGGCCGAACCTCACCCTGAACGCGCACCCGTCGAACGGGAAGACAAGCGCGGCTTTCTCCAGAAACTGGCCGAATTCATCCACCCCGGTCCCGACTCGCGCGACGAGCTGATCGAAACCTTGGCCGACGCCGAGGACAACGAGGTGATCGGCGCTGAGTCGCGCGTGATGCTCGAAGGCGTGCTGCGCATGGCCGACATGACGGCCGGCGACGTGATGGTGGCCGCCCCGCGCATGGATCTGGTGAACATCGACGCGCCGTACGACGCGCTGTTGCACCTGGTCATCGACACCGCGCACTCGCGCTTCCCGGTGTACGAGGGCGAAAAAGAAAACATCATCGGCATCCTGCTCGCGAAAGACCTGCTCAAGCTGCAGCGCGCGCCGGGCCTCAACATCCGTGCGCTGCTGCGCCCGGCCACCTTCGTTCCCGAGAGCAAGGGCCTGAACGACCTGCTGCGCGAGTTCCGCGGCAACCGCAACCACCTGGCCATCGTGATCGACGAGTTCGGCCGCGTGGCCGGGCTGATCACCATCGAGGACGTGCTCGAGCAGATCGTCGGCGAAATCGAAGACGAGTTCGACATTGCCGAGGACGAGGGCGACATCTTCGGCCTGGCCGACCACACCTACCGCGTCTCGGGCGACACGCCCATCGAGCGCGTGGCCGAAGCATTCGGCATCGTCTTCGATGAAGAACAGCTGAGCGAAGACTTCGACACCATCGGCGGCCTCATCGCACACGAGATGGGCCACGTACCCAAGCGCGGCGAGCACCACGCCATCGGCGGCTTCGACTTCGTGGTGCTGCACACCAAGGGCGGCGCCGTGCGCTGGTTCAAGGTGTCTCCGGCCCGCGGCAGCGACGCGGCCGACTGATGCCGTTGCCCGCAGCGGCCACGCTCCGCACCTCGCGCATCTTTTCCGCCGTGGGCCTGATGCGCCTCCTCGGCTTTGCTTTCGCGGGTCTCGCGCAGGCCGCCGCCATTGCCTGGCCCGCGAACGGCCAGCCGCTGTGGTGGCTGCAACTGCTCTCGCTGGCGGTGCTCGTCGGCCTGCTGGACCGGCTGCGCGCCGAAGGCGCCGGCTGGCGCCGCGCCGGCCTGCACGGCTGGCTTTTCTCGACGGCCTGGCTCACCGGCAGCTTCTGGTGGCTCTTCATCTCGATGCACACCTACGGCGGGCTTCCGGCACCGCTTGCGGCCATTGCAGTGCTCTCGCTCGCAGCCGCGCTCGGGCTCTACTACGCGGTGGCCTGCGCCTGGTTCGTCGTCCGCGGGCCGCGCGGGCCGGTGGCCGGTGCCTTGGTGTTCGCCGCACTGTGGACCTTGGCTGAGCTCGTGCGCGGCAGCTGGTTCACGGGTTTTCCGTGGGGCGCCGGCGGCTACGCGCACGTCGAAGGGCCGCTGGCAGCGTGGGCCCCGTGGATTGGCGTGTACGGCATTGGCGCAGTCGCTGCGGTTGTGGCGGCGCTTGTCGCGCTGACCCGGCCTGCCCGCACCATGGGGCTGGCACAGGCATTGGTCCTCGTCGCCGTTGCATTCGCCGCACCACACCTCGTGGCACCGCTGCCCGCCGACGCCCAAGGCGCCAAGGGTTCGAGCGGCAACCTGCATCTGGCGCTGCTCCAGGGCAACATCCCACAAGACGAAAAATTCATCCCCGGAGGCGGCATCGACCTGGCGCTGCGCTGGTACGGCGAGCAGCTGCGCGACGCCAAGGCTTCGCTCGTGGTCACGCCCGAAACCGCCTTGCCGTTGCTGCCGCAGCAACTGCCCGCCGGTTACCTCGAAGCCATCCAGGCGCGCTACAGCCAGGGCATGCAAGCCGCCATCGTCGGGCTTCCGATGGGCGGCCAAGGCACCTACAGCAATGCGGTGCTCGGCTTCCAGCCCGGCGTCGCGCAGCCCTACAGCTACAGCAAGCACCACCTCGTTCCCTTCGGCGAATTCATTCCGCCGGGCTTTCGCTGGTTCATCCGGATGATGAACATTCCGCTCGGCGATTTCGCCCGCGGCGGCCTGGCGCAGGCGCCTTTCGCTTGGCAGGGCCAGCGTATTGCGCCGAACATCTGCTACGAAGACTTGTTCGGCGACGAGATCGGCGCCAACTTCAAGGACGAGGCCACGGCGCCGACCATCCTGCTCAACGTGAGCAACATCGCGTGGTTCGGCGACTCGGTCGCCATCGACCAGCACCTGGCCATCTCGCGCATGCGCTCGCTCGAGTTCGCGCGGCCGATGGTGCGGGCCACCAATACCGGCGCCACTGTGGTGATCGACGCCGAAGGCCGCGTCACGCATCAGCTGCCGCGCCTTACGCGCGGCGTGCTCGAGGCGCCGGTCGAAGGCCGCAAGGGGCTCACGCCCTATGCGCGCTGGGTGGCGCCGTTCGGGCTCTGGCCGCTGTGGATTTCGGCGCTGGCTGTGGTCGCCGTGGCCTTCGCGCTGCGCCGCCGCAACGGCTGACGCAGGGCGATCGTCGTCAGGCTGTTGCCGGCACCGCCTTCACAGGCCAATCGCGCAGCTTGCCCGGGTTCAGCAGCCCCAGCGGATCGAAGCGCTTCTTCACCTCGATGACCTCGGGCGGCAGCGGCCCACCGGCCTTGCCGTCTTCCACGATGTTCACGTGCGGGTTGTTGATGTGCACGTTGTGGGCGCGGTGAATGTCGATGATTTCCGAGAGCCTTTCTTCGGTGCTGAAGCGCACCAGCTGAAGCCCGCTGCAGGTCATGAGCCCCGCCACGTTGCGGATGAACTCGATGTGCATCATCACCTCGCCGCCGAGCAGTTTTTCCATCTCGATGATCTGCTCGACGTGCCGGCCCGGAATGAAGCCGCTCTGCAGGTAAGTCAGCGTCGGGTCGACCTTCAGCGCATGCAGCGTGGTGTGGTTCCAGGTGAACTCCATCAGCGTGCGGTTGCTCTTCTGCACTTCGGCCGCCGTCTTGCGGTAGCTCACGGTGCCGCCGTGCGCTTCGGCCAGCTGCAGCATGGCCGGCTCGCAATATTCGGCCACCAGCGACAGCACCGTGTGGCAGTCCTTGGGCAGGTGCGCCGCGAGCTGTGCCAGATGATCGGAGATGGGCGCGGCAAAAAAAGCGATCTCCCGCTTCACGATGCCGGGTGCATTCGCGAGCTTGTCGGCGAAGTGAAGTGCGTCTTCAAACTTGTCGAAGGTCGCCAGCGTTTCGAGCCAGGGATGCGATGGCGCGAGCGCCACCTCGATTTCGAGCACCAGCCCGTTGGTGCCCCACAGGTGGTGCATGCGCATGGCCTCGGCGCCCCGCAGTTCGACCACCTGTGGCTCCGCCTCGATGGTCATCGCGCGAATGCCGAGCACGTTGCCGGGCGCACCGAGCGGTCCGTAGTTGATGGAGCCCACGCCGCCGAAGCCGCCGCCGAACAGGCCCCCGAGCGTGGCGCTGCGGTAGGTGGAGGGCAGGCAGCGCATCTCCTGGCCCGAAGGTTTGGTCTGCTTCTCGAGCTCGCCCAGGCGAATGCCGGCCTGCGCGCGCGCTACACCTAGCTTTGCCCAAAGAAAGGCGTTGTAGCCCGTCATGTCGAGCACCACGCCGCCCGCGAGCGGCGTGGTCTGGCCGTAGTTGCCGGTGCCGCTGCCGCGAAGGGTGATCGGCACATTGCGCCGTGCGCAGGCGCCGACCACCGCGCGAATCTCGTCCTCGGTGCGCGGACGCACGACCACGTCGGCACGCTTGTCTTTCAGCTGGCGGGTCAGTACCGGGCTGAACCATGAGAAGTCTTGCGACAGCCGCGTCACGCGGCTTTCGTCGGTGATCCAGTCGAGCTCGGGCAGTTCGAGCAGGAGTTGCTCTATGGCGGAAATGGATGCGTTCATGGTCAAGGTTTCAATCCTGGGAAAGTTCACTCGCGTGCCACGAGCCCAGCGCCAGCTTGGTGAGCCAGGCCATCAGCACGAAAAGCGCAACGCCGGTCAGCGAGATGAGCAGCAGGGCCGCGAACATGCGCGGAATGTTTAGCTGAAAGCCGGCCTGGAGAATCTGGTAGGCCAGCCCCGCGCCCGAGCCGCCCGTGCCGGCGACGAATTCCGCCACCACGGCACCGATCAGCGCCAAGCCGCTCGAGATGCGCAGCCCGCCGAAAAAGTAGGGCAGCGCGCTCGGAATGCGCAGCCGCACCAGCTGCTGCCAACGTGTGGCTCGGTTGAGCTTGAAGTAGCTCTGCAGGTCGGGGTCGATGCTGCGCAACCCGAGCGTCGTGTTGCTGATGATCGGGAACAGCGCCACCAGCGCGGCGCACACCGTCATCGCCGCCACCGGGTTCTTCACCCAGATGATGATGAGCGGCGCCACCGCCACGATGGGCGTCACCTGCAGCAGCACTGCATACGGAAAGAGCGCGGTCTCGATGCGCTTGCTCTGCACGAAGAGAAACGAGATCAGCACGCCCGCCACCGTGGCCAGCGCGAACGACAGCAACGTGATCTTGAGCGTGACGAGCAGCGCATTGCCGAGCGGCGCCCAGTCGGTAACGAGCGTCTGCACCATCAGGATGGGCGAGGGCACCAGGTACGGCGGCAGCTCCATCGCCACCACCATCCATTGCCACAGCGCCACCAGCACCACGCCGATGAGCACCGGGTAGAGCACACGCTGTACGCGCGGTTGATTCAGAAGGGGCGTGCTCTTCTTCATTGCGCATGCTCCTCGTCGCCTTGGCTCGCACGCAGCAGGCTGTCCTGCAGGCGCTTGGCATGGCGCGCGAATTCGGGCGTCACCATGAAGTCGGGCGTGCGCGGATAGGGCTCGTCGATGTGGAACTGCTCCACCACCCGGCCCGGCCGCGCGGCCATCATCACCACGCGGGTCGAGAGAAACACCGCCTCGTGGATCGAGTGCGTCACGAAGATCACCGTGAGCTTCTTCTTGTGCCACAGGTCGAGCAGGTCGGCATCGAGTTTGTGGCGGGTGATCTCGTCGAGCGCGCCGAAGGGCTCGTCCATCAGCAGCAGGTCAGGCTGCGTCACGAGGCCGCGTGCAATCGACACGCGCATCTGCATGCCGCCCGAGAGCGCACGCGGCAGCGCATCGGCAAACTTCTCCAGGCCCACCAGCGCAAGCGACTCCATCACGCGCGCGTCGGCCTCCTTGCGCGGCACGCCGGCCAGGTCGAGCGGCAACCGCACGTTGGTCTTGACGCTGGCCCAAGGCATCAGCGTGGCCGACTGGAACACGAACGACAGCTTGTGCGGGCAGCTGTGGATCTCCGCCACAGGCTTGCGCCACACGAGCAGGCGTCCGTCGCTGGGCTCGAGCATGCCCGCGATCATTTTCAGCAGCGTGCTCTTGCCGCAGCCCGAAGGCCCGAGCAGCGTGACGAATTCGCCTTCGGCGATCGACAGGTCCACCGGCAGCAACGCCTGCGTACCGTTGGGATAAGTCTTCTCGGCCGAGAGAACTTCCACCGCGGGCACGGCAGGCACCGCGGGCGGCGCAAGGGTGTGGGGTTCGATGCGGTTCATGGCGCAAGACTCAAGGCAGTACCTTCGCGTCCTTCACGAACTCGGTGGTGTAGGTCTTCGCGAGCTCCACCTTGGCCGGGTCGATCAGCTTGGCGCTCACGAGAAAGTCGTAGCTCGCCTTGGAACGTGCGTCGGTGATCACGCCGATGCCGAGCTTGGCCGCGTCGCCGCCGGTGATCATGCCCATCTCCTTGAGCTTGGCGACGCTGTAGGCCAGCTGGTCGTCGGTCATGTTGGGGTTGTCCTTCTTGATCAGCGCGTTGGCGGGCGCCGGGTCGGCGAGGTAGCTCTTCCAGCCCTCGGCCGAGGCTTTCACGAAAGCCGCCACCTGCTTGCTGCGGTCCTTCACGGTCTTTTCCATGCACGACACCGTGGTGGCGTACGCCGGAAAGCCGTGGTCGCTGAACATCAGCACGGTGCTCTTCACGCCGGCTTTCTGGATGGCATAGGGCTCCGAGGTCAGGTAGCCCTGCTGCGCGGTGTTCTTGTCGGCCACAAACGGCTGGATGTTGAACGTGTAGGGGCGCGTCTGTTCGTCGGTCAGGCCGAACTTCGCCTTCAGCCAGGGCCAATAGCCGCGGTTGGCTTGCGCGCCGATCAGCAGCGTCTTGCCCTTCAGGTCCTCGAACTTCTTGACGTCGTCGTGCGCGATCAGAACCTGCGGGTCTTTCTGGAAGAAGGCCGCGACATTGACCACCGGCACGCCGCCTTCGCGCACCTGCATCATCTGGATGTCGCTCGAGCCCATGATGCAGTCGGCCTGGCCCGCGGCCATCATCTGCGTGATGTTGACCTGCGGTCCGCCCATCTTGATGGTCACGTCGAGCCCGTGTTTCTTGTAGATGCCTTGAGCCACCGCCTGGTAGAAGCCGCCGTGCTCGGCTTGTGCGTACCAGTTGGTCATGTAGGTGAACTTGTCCTGCGCCGGCGCGGCGGCGGAGAACAGTGCGAGCGCGGCGGCGCCGGCCATGGAAAGAGCGAAGGAACGCATGGTGGGAACCTCTCGAGGCTGGTGGAAGAACAGTTGAAGAAGAAAGAAAAGCCGGTGAACCGATGCAAGTAGCGCGCCTCAGGCGGGCTCGAACGATTGCTGGATGAAGCCCTGCTGGTGGCCGCGCTCCCACGTCGGCTCTTCGCGCACGACCCAGCGCAGCGCGTGCAGCTCGGTCAGTGCCTGCACCCAGCTGTCGGAGAGCGTGTCCAGGATCTCTTCGCCCTGTTCGCGGGTGGCACTGGTCGGGTCGCCGATCACGCCGCTCGGGCCGAAGTCGCGCGCGGTCCATGCGCAGGCCGGCCGGCCGTCGGCCGACAGCAGCTTGATCGGGAACGGCGGCGGAAAGTTGGCAGCCGCGCGCTCCATGTGCACCGTGTCGGGCGCCAGTGCGAGCATCAGCGCGGTCTCGGAATGGCCGGCATGCATAGAGAGGCGCTTTTCCTGCTCGCTGATCTGCTTGCTCGATGCGTTCGGCAGGCGCGACACGCCATGCGGCACCACCACGAAGTCGCCATGGCGCAGGCGCAGTTCACGCGCCGCCATCTCCAGCACCTGCGGCTGGCCGCCGTGGCCGTTGGCGAAAAGCAGCTTGCGAAAGCCGGCCCGGTAGACCGATTCGCCGATTTCCGTCACGGTCGAAAGCAGTGTGGTGCCGGTGAGCGTCATGGTGCCCGGAAAGTGCAGGTGCTCTTCCGACTTGCCATAGGTGATGGTCGGCAGCGCGAAGGCGCGCACTTCGGGCGGCAGTTTTTCGAGCGCCTTCCCCATCACGCCCGAGGCGATCACGCTGTCGACCGAGCACGGCAGGTGCGGGCCGTGCTGCTCGATGGCGCCGCAGGGCAGCACGATGACCGTGTTCTCGCGGTCGGGCAGTGCGGCGATTTCTGTCCAGCTCAGGTAGGGCAAAAAGCGATGGGGTGGTATGTAGCCGTGGAGCATGGGAGGTCCTTGTTCGTTAGCGGGGATAAAAAGGCGTCGCGTCGCCGTGCGTCACGCGGCCGTCGCGCAGCACCACGCGGGTCGCACCGCGCGAAGGCCAGCCGTGGCGGTCGGCCTGGGTGAACAGCACCAGGTCGGCGTTGGCGCCGACGAGCGTCGGTGCCGACGTGGCGGACCCACGCTGGAGCCAGTCGCCGCGGCACAGCGCCTGTGACCAGTTGTCGAAAGGTTCGTCGAGCTGCGCCACCAAGGCTGCCGTGCCCAGTGCCTCGACGGGGTCGAAGCTGCCGAGCCGGCAGAACGGGTCTTGCACGTTGTCGCTTGCGAACAGCAGCGGAATGCCGCGCTCGCGCGCTTCCTTTACCAGCGTGATGCCGCGCATGCGCGGCGTGCGGCCCGTCACTGCGTCCTGCAGCAGCAGGTTGGTGGCGGGCAGCGACACCACGGTAATCGGCGCGCGCGCCACCGCGTCGAGCGTGGCAAAGGCCTGGGCTTCCGGCTGCGCGGCCAACGCACAGATATGGCCGCACACCACGCGGCCTTCGAAGCCGATCTCTCGCAGGATGCGGGCGGCGGTCTGCAAGCCGACCGCCGCCGGATTCAGTTCTTCGTCGACATGAAGGTCGACGTCCAGGTCGCAGGCCTGCGCCGACACCAGCAGGTTGCGCAGCGCGCGTTCGCTCCAGTTGGTGGAGTGCACGAAGCCGCCGAGCACGGCCTGCGGACCCGTGCCCTTTACCTGCTGCGCGAGCCGCATCGCCTGTGCCGCATCTTCGAACAGCGGCAGCTTGATGAGGCTGACCTGCTCCAGCCGCACCTTGCCTACCCATTCCTGCGCCAGTTCGGCCATCACCGGCCAGGCCAGCGGCACCGCATCGGGCTCCCACCAGTCGACATGCGTGCGCACATGCGTGGTGCCGCATTCCCACGCCCACTGCAGGCCGCGAGAGGCGCGCTCGCGCACGTCGCCGGCGCTCCAGTGCACGCGGTCGTTCAGCATCGCGTCAATGGCGCCGAGCAGCCCCGGCTGCACCTGTTTCATGCGCGGCAGGGTGAATGCCTTGTCGAGGTGCGTGTGTGCATCGACAAAACCGGGGAGCACCAGCGTGCCGGCGAGGTCCCAGTTCCCGGGATGAGGCTCCCCGCTACCGGAGGCAGGCCGCACCGATTGCACGCGGCCGGCTTCGAGCGCAACGCGCGCCAGCACCGGCACGCCACCCTGCTGCGGCCAATCGGCGGACAGCAGCCAGCGCGGCAGGCGCGCGTTGTCGAGAAAAGCGGGCGCCATCATGCGAAGCGCGCCATTGCGGTGCCTACCCGCGCCATGAAGCGCTTGAGCTGGGGCTCGGTCGCCACGTTCATGTGATAGTGGGCGTGGTAGTCCACCCTGGCGCGCCGGCCTGTGAGCCGCAGCATGTAGCGCGTGACGATCTTGCGCGGCGGATCGCCCATGTACCAGGCCATCCAGCGCGGGCGGCCATAGGTGACCACAGCACTGATGCGCTTGATGTGCGTGAGCATCGGCTTCACGTTGGCCGGGTCGCTGATGTCGAAGGCCACGCCGGGCATGAAGAGCCGGTCGAAGTAGCCCTTCAGCATCGCCGGCAGGCCGAAGCACCAGGTCGGAAAGCAGAAAACGATGCCCTCGGCCCACTGCAGGCGCTCCACATAGGGCTTGAGTGGCAGCTGGTTGCCCGGCACATCGTGGTAGCCGAGCCGCTCCTCGCGAGAAAGCACCGGGTTGAAGCCTTCCGCGTACAGGTCGCAGTCGTCCACCTCGTGCCCGGCCGCGCGCAGGTTCTTCAGCACCTCCTGGTGCAGGGCCGCATGGAAGCTGGTTTCGACCGGGTGGCAGTAGACGACGAGCACGCGCATGGTGTTTGACCGCTTAATCAGAGCAAGTGGTCAGGTTATGCAAGCGGCGTGCCAATCCGGATGCACCGGAGTGGGGAGGCGGGAGCCTTGCCCGCGGCTCAGAGGTTGGCGGTTACGCCGCCTTCCCCCGCCAGAGCCGCACGCCCAGCCCCGCCGCGGCCGTGCCGGTCGCCAGCCAGGTCACACCCGTCCAGCCCCACTGCGCGAGCGCCAGCGCACCCAGCGCCGAGCCGGCCGCCATGCCGATGAACATGCTGGTGAACAGCACCGCGTTGAGCCGGCTGCGCGCACCGGGCTCGATGCCGTAGACGATGGTCTGGTGCGCAATCAGCGCCGCCTGCATGCCCAGGTCGAAGCCGATTGCGGCAAGCGCCAGCAGCCAGAGTTGCGCATGCGGCGGCAGCAGCGGCGCGAATCCCATGGCCGCGAACGACACCACCACCAGCCCTGCGCCGAGCCGCGTCACCAGTTCCGGGCCGCGGCGATCAGCCAGCCGTCCGGCCAGCGGCGCCGCCAGAGCGCCCGCGGCGCCAGCCAGGCCGAAGGCACCCGCTGCGGCGCTGCCCAGGTGGAACGGCTCCCCGTGCAGCATGACCGCCAGCGTCGACCAGAAGGCGCTGAAGCCCACTGCCAGCAGTGCCTGTGCCAGCGCAGCGCGGCGCAGGGCCCCGTGGCGCGACCACAGCGTGCCCAGCGATCCGAGCAGCGCGCCATACGCCAGGTGCGTGGTGGGCCTGAAGCGCGGCAGGCCGCGCCAGGCGGCCGCGCCGATGAACGCGATGCTCGCCGCCGCCGCAATGAACATGGCGCGCCAGCCGAAGTGCTCGGCCACGAAGCCGCTCACCACGCGCGACAGCAGGATGCCGAGCAGCAGCCCTGTCATCACCGTGCCCACGGTTTTGCCCCGCGAGGCTTCGGGCGCCAGCGTGGCGGCGGCGGGAACGATGTCTTGTGCCATCGTCGCCGCGAGGCCGATGGCCAGGCTGGCCGCGAGCAGCATGCCGATCGACGGCGCGGCCCCGGCCACCAGCAGCGCGGCGCACAGCGCGGCCGCCTTGGCCAGCACGATGCGGCGCCGGTCGTAGCGGTCGCCCAGCGGTGCCAGCAGCAGGATGCCCAGCGCGTAGCCCAACTGCGTGAGCGTGGGAATGAACCCTACCGACCGCGCGGAGGCGCCGATGTCCGCGCCCAGCACGCCGAGCATCGGCTGGGCGTAGTAGAGCGAGGCCACGGACAGCCCGGCGCCTGTGGCGAGCAGCAGCACCAGCGAGGCCGGCAGGTCGCGTGCCGCCGGAGCAGCGGCTGCCGGTGCATGCGTTTGTTGAATGGAAGACATGGCGTTAACCCTTGAATACTGAGCGAGGGTTGAAATGTGCGCCTCTGAGGCGCGACTTGGTAGCCCTGGAGATCGCACAATGTCTATACGCCACACGCATAAAGACAAGCCATGTCGACCTCTCCCCCCGCCGCCGACCGCATCGAGCTGATGCAGACCTTCATTCACATCGTCGAGGCCGGCAGCCTCTCGGCCGCCGCCCAGCAGATGGGCGCCACTCAGCCCACGGTGAGCCGGCGGCTGCAGACGCTGGAGCGCTCGCTGGGTGTGCGGCTGCTGCGCCGTTCCACCCACGCCATGAAGCTCACGGAAGACGGTGAGCGCTGCTACGAGCGAGCGAGGGAACTGATCGCCGACTGGCACGCCTTCGAGGCTGACCTCCGCGGGGTGGGCGACGAGCCCGAAGGCACGCTGCGCGTGGTGGCGCCGCATGCGCTGGGGCAACTGCTGCTGGTGGGGCCCCTGGCCGACTACCTTCGCGCATACCCGCGGGTTTCAGTCGAATGGCTGCTGAACGACCGCCGGCCCGACTTCATTGCCGAAGGCGTCGACTGCGCCATTCAGGTGGGCGAAGTGACGGACACCATGGCGGTGGCCATCAAGCTTTCGGAAGTGCCGCGCGTGGTGGTCGCCGCCCCCACGGTGCTGGCTGGACGCACGCCGCCCACGCATGCATCGCAACTGGCCGAACTGCCGTGGATCGCGCTGCGCACGTTCTATCGCAACGAGGTGGTGCTCACCCACAGTCCGTCCGGCGAAGTTGTGCACGTGCCCATCCGGCCGCGCATGAGCACCGACAGCCTCTATGCGCTGCAAAGCGCGGCGCGCATGGGCTTGGGAGCCTGCATGGGCTCGGCCTGGCTCTTGAAAGACGACATCGCCACGGGGCGCATGGTGCAGCTTGTGCCGCAGTGGCATGTGGCGGCGCTACCCGTCTATTTGATCTATCCGCATGCGCGCTTCCAGCCGGCGCGGCTGCGCCGCTTCATCGAGATGATGCGGCTCGCGCTGGCCGACCCGACAGGTCGCGCCTGGGAAGCCGGCGCGTCGTGAGCGGCGCCGTTAACGGCGCGGCAAACGCTAGGCCTTGATGCCGCAGCCGCCCAGCACAAAAGCCACCAGCTCCCGCGCAATCGGCTCGCGGTCGATCGGCGCGTCCGGCGGCAGGCCGAGCATCACGCGCGTCTGTATCGCGTAGTCGGCATAGCTCTGGGTCATGGCCCAGATGTGCATCAGCAGCAGGCGCGCGTCGAGCGGGCGCATCTGTCCGCGCGCAATCCAGCCGTTGATCACGTCGACCTTCTTCTGCGTCCACGCCCGGGCGTTGGGCCAGTAGCGGTCGAGGTTGCGGCCGCCGTCCAGCACCTCGCGCGTGAAGATGCGCGAGATCTCGGGGTTGTCGAAGGCGTGGTCGAGCTTCTTGCGGATGTAGTCGCCCAGCACCGTGGCCGGGTCGCTTGCGTCCTCGAACGAGAACACCACCTTCCACGCATGCAGCACCTGCATCAGCAGCTCTTCGTAGAGCTCTTCCTTGCCGGCGATGTAGTAGTGCAGCTGGGGCTTGGTCAGGCCGGCGCGCGCGGCAATGGCCTGGGTGGATGTGCCCTTGAGCCCATGCAGGCTGAACTCGGTCACGGCAGCGGTGCGGATGGCCGCCATGATGCGCTCGCGCCCCGGCCGCGCGCGCGACAGCGGGCCGTCGGGGGCGGGCATTTCCTGGGCGGTGGTCGGGGGAAGGGCGGCGGGATCGGCGTTCATTGGCATGTGTTTGCGGCGGTGCGCCCCGGCGATGGTAATCCTTGGCGCATGGCCGCATGCCATGCCGGCATGGAAGCGAAGAGCATGCGGGCACGGTTCATGTATCTTCTCGCCGCTTCCAGAAATTCATTCAAGACAAAGGAGTTCTTTCATGTACCTTTCCCCTCGTTTCAGGGCCTTCGCGGCCGGCGCCGCGTTGCTTGCGGCCAGCGCGCTCGCGCAAGCCCAGCAGGCATTGCCCAATGTGGTGATCCTGGCCACCGGCGGCACCATTGCGGGGGCCGGCGCCTCGGCGGTGAACAGCGCCACCTACGCGGCCGCCAAGGTCGGCGTCGACAAGCTGATTGCCGGCCTGCCCGAACTCTCGAAAATCGCCAATGTGCGCGGCGAGCAGGTGTTCCAGGTCGCTTCCGAGAGCCTGACCAACGACAACCTGCTGACGCTCGCCAAGCGCGTTTCGGCACTGTCCAAGCAGGCCGACGTGGACGGCATCGTCATCACCCATGGCACCGACACGCTGGAGGAAACCGCTTATTTCCTCACGCTGACCGTGCGCACCAACAAGCCGATCGTCGTGGTCGGCTCGATGCGTCCGGGCACGGCGCTCTCGGCCGACGGCGCGCTCAACCTGTATGACGCAGTGAGCGTGGCAGGCAGCAAGGATGCCGCGGGCAAGGGCGTGCTGGTGACGATGAACGACAACATCGACAGCGGTCGCGACGTGAGCAAGAACGTCAACATCAAGACCAGCGCCTTCTCCAGCCAATGGGGCCCGCTGGGCATGGTGGTCGAGGGCAAGAACTACTGGTTCCGTGCACCCGTCAAGCGCCACACCATGAACTCGGAGTTCGACATCGACAGCATCAACACGCTGCCGGCGGTCGAGATTGCGATGGGCTACGAGGGTGTTTCTTCCATCGCCATCGACGCGTTCGCCAAGAGCGGCGTCAAGGCGATCGTCCACGGCGGCACGGGCAACGGCTCGGTGGCCAACCGCATCGTGCCCAACCTGCAGAAAGCACGCACCGACGGCGCCATCATCATCCGCAGCTCGCGCGTGGCCGACGGCTTCGTGATCCGCAATGCCGAGCAGCCCGACGACAAGTACGACTGGGTGGTGGCGCACGACCTGCGCCCGCAGAAGGCCCGCATCCTGGCGATGGTGGCCCTTACCAAGACCAGCGACACGAAAGAACTGCAGCGCATCTTCTGGGAGTATTGATCCCGTTCAGCGCGCGGCACGCCGCTTGCGGTGCCGCGCGTATTCGAGGCTGCTCACGCATACGAGCAGCCAGGCCAGGCCGGTCAGCAGGCCGGCCACCACGTCGCTTGCAAAATGCACCTGCAGAAAGACGCGGCTGCAAGCAATGGTGACGACGGCGGCGGCCGCGGCCATGGCCGCCGGCACATGCCAGCGCGCCGGCAGCAGGCGCAGCGCCAAATACATCAGCATACCGTAGCTCACGATCGCGCCCGCGCTGTGGCCGCTCGGAAAGCTGAAGCTCGTTTCCAGCGCCAGCCCATGGTCGTGCAGCGGCCGTGCCCGCGCGAAGATGCGCTTGAGCGCGGGGTTCAGCAGCACGATGCCGCCGAGCGCCATCACCCAGCCCAGCGCAAGCCCGCGGTGCGCGTTGCGCCACAGCACTAGGGCCAGCACCACGCACACCGGCGCCAGCAGTTCGGCGTCGCCCAGATGCGTGAGCCAGCTGAAAACCACGAGGGCCGCCCACGGCACATGCTCGCCGATCGCGTCGGCCAGCGCCTGGTCGGCCAGGCCGAGCAAGCGCCCGTCGCCCAGCATCGATGCGATGTAGGCCACCAGGCTCGCCGCCGCGAGAATCAGCACAAAACCCAGTGCCAGCCCGACAGCCACGCGCGGCTCGTCAGGCTCGTCGCTCGACGAAATCCTGGCGCGGCGGCGCTGCAGCAGCTGGCAGGCGATGCCGGTGCCCAGCACCGACACCGCGAAAACACACAGGAACCAGGCAAGGGCATGTTCGCCCAGCTGGCGGGCAAGGAGAACGAGGGCGGGAGCTTCCATTGGCATGCGGGGCACCCTAAGGGAGCACCGCGCCGCTGGCAAGCCGAAGCCGCAATACTTTGCCGCACACAAAGGCCTTGTGAACCGCCGAATGGTCCCACCGCTCGACTTGGCAAACGCGGGTACCACCAATGTTTTCCATGCGCAGCACGTTCACCGAATTGGGATGCCCCGCCCGCACGCGCGACGACACGGCCGTGCCGGCCTGCACCGCCCACGTCGTGCGCGGGCAACCCGCATAGGCGTCGTGCAGCGAGCGCACAAAGGGCAGGTGAATGTGGCCGCCCAGGATCAGGTCGGCGCCGGCGGCGCACCAGCGGGCCACGGCCGTTTCGCGGCCGTGCAGCCGGTTGTGCATGTCTTCCTGGCGCGTGACCATCACCGGCTGGTGCGTCACCACCACGCGCAATTGCGAAGGCAATGCCGCAGCCAGCCGGGCTTCGACCCGTTCGACCTGTGCGGGCGAAACCTCGCCGTCCTCGTGCCGGTACCAGCGCGTGGTGTTGACCGCAACCACCAGCCATTCGGCGGATTCGAACACCGGCTCCAGGTCGGTGCCGAAGGCTTCGGTGTACCTTTCATAAGGCGAGAACAGCCGCGCCGCCAGGTGAAAGAGCGGAATGTCGTGGTTGCCGGGAATGGCTACCAACGCCGGCGGCGCGAGCCGGTCGATAAAGGCGCGGGCCGCCGCAAACTGCGCGCGCGTGGCCCGCTGGGTAATGTCGCCGGAGAGCACCACCGCCTGCGGCGACAGGGAGTGCGCAAGCCGCTCGAGCGCCTCCATCACCTCGGGCTGCTCGGTGCCGAAATGCGTGTCTGAAATCTGAAGCAGGCAGCTGTTCATTGCTTGGCGGCCTCCAGCTCGGGCGCGGAATCGGGCCGCACCAGCCACAGCGGCTCGGGCGACACCCGAAACAGCAGCGGCATCTCGGTCCAGGCGATCTCGCCGTCGGTGGCCACCTTCACGCGGCGGGGCGAATGCAGCCGGCCGGTCTTTACCGTCATCGACTCGAACGGAAAACTCAGCACCTCGTCTGCGCTCCCAAGGCGGCCCAGCGCGCCGCGCACCAGCAGCCCGGGCATCGCCAGCACGCCGGTCGGCTTCAGCACCACGGCGGCCAGCTGCCCGTTTTCGGGGGCGTCGGCGTGCTCGATGCCGACCTGCAGCAACTGCAAGGGGTTGTTGCCGACAAAAAGCGTCGGCGTGCGAATGTCGCGCTCCTGTCCGCGCCAGGCCATGCGCAGATTCCAGAGCCGGTGGCCGCGCATCACGGTCAGAAGCCCGGCGAAAAAAGCGATCCAGCGGCTGCGGCCGTAGCGCGCCTTGTAGCTTTCGCGCTCTTCCAGCAGCTCGGCATACAACCCCATGCTGGCATTGACCAGGAACACGCGGTCGTTCACCAGCCCAACCTGCGCCGGTTGCGGCTGCGCGGTCAGCAGCACCTGCAGCGCCTCGGCCGTATCGCCCGGAATGCCATGGGCTCGGCTGAAGTAGTTGAAGGTGCCCTGTGGCAGCACCCCAAAGGCCAGCCCGCTGCCGAGCGTGGCCTGCGCCACGGTGTTGATCGTGCCGTCGCCGCCCGCGGCCACCACCACGCCGCCGACAGCGCGGGCCCGCTCCACCGCCTCGCGCGCCAGCGCCTGCACCGTGGTGCGCCCATCCACAAGAAAGATGCGGTGCTTGCGGCCGGCCGCGGCGCAGCCTTCCTCGATGACCCGGCGGGTTTCGGCAGTGTCCGCGTTGCCCGAGCCGGCATTGAGAACGATGAACAAAGGGGAATTCGGACCGATTTGGGGCGGCAGCATGTCGGTGGAAGCAAGGGGAAAGGACACCCGGCGGGTGAAAAAAGACCGGCAAAAGACCGATAAAAGGCGATTGCATGCAACCGGCCTGCCTTTGTCGCACGGGCCAGGCCGCCGCGCCGGCAGCCGGCATGCCGGCTTGCTGTGGGAGAGTTGCCCTCCGACCGTAAAATCGTCCGCTTTCGCGGCGCATTGCCGCGCTACCGTCCAAATGTCCGGCCTGCGCCGGCCAGCTTCATGTTGACCTTCCAGCAAATCATTCTCAAACTGCAGTCGTACTGGGCCGACAAGGGCTGCGCGCTGCTGCAACCGTACGACATGGAAGTGGGCGCGGGCACCTCGCACACTGCCACCTTCCTGCGGGCCCTCGGCCCCGAACCCTGGAAGGCCGCCTACGTGCAGCCCAGCCGCCGCCCCAAGGACGGCCGCTACGGCGAGAACCCCAACCGCCTGCAGCACTACTACCAGTACCAGGTGGTGCTCAAGCCGGCGCCCAGCAACATCCTCGAGCTCTACCTCGGCAGCCTCGAAGCCCTGGGTTTCGACCTGAAGAAGAACGACATCCGCTTTGTGGAAGACGACTGGGAGAACCCCACGCTCGGCGCCTGGGGCCTGGGCTGGGAGGTGTGGCTCAACGGCATGGAGGTGACGCAGTTCACCTACTTCCAGCAGGTGGGCGGCATCGACTGCAAGCCCATCACCGGCGAAATCACCTACGGCCTGGAGCGCCTGGCCATGTACCTGCAGGGCGTGGACAACGTCTACAACCTCACGTGGACCGAAGGCCTGAGCTACGGCGACGTGTACAAGCAGAACGAGGTCGAGCAGTCGACCTACAACTTCGAGCACAGCGATGCCGAGTTCCTGTTCACCGCCTTCAATGCGCATGAAAAGCAGGCAAAGCACCTCATGACGGAGCAGCTCGCGCTGCCGGCCTACGAGCAGGTGCTCAAGGCCGCGCACAGTTTCAATTTGCTCGACGCGCGCGGCGCCATCAGCGTGACGGAGCGCGCGGCCTACATTGGCCGCATCCGCAACCTTGCGCGCAGCGTGGCGCAGAGCTACTACGAGAGCCGCGAGCGGCTCGGTTTCCCGATGGCGCCGCGCGAGTGGGTTGCACAAATCACGAAGAAAGCGGCTTGAGCGATGACGAGCGTGCAAAAGAATCTGTTGGTCGAACTCTTCGTTGAAGAGCTGCCTCCCAAGGCGTTGAAGAAACTCGGCGATGCCTTCGCCAACGGCCTGCGCGACCAGCTCGTGGCCCAGGGGCTCGCCGAGCCCGCCTCGGTGCTCACCGCCTACGCCTCGCCGCGCCGCCTGGCTGCGCACCTCACGCACGTGGCCGAGCGCGCCGCCGACAAGGCCGTGTCGCAAAAGCTCATGCCCGTGGCCGTGGGGCTCGATGCCGCGGGCCAGCCCACGCCCGCGCTGCTCAAGCGGCTGGCCGCCCTTGGCGCCGATGCCTCGGCCGTGCCCGGCCTGAAGCGTGCGATGGACGGCAAGGCCGAAGCCCTCTTCTACGAAAGCACCGCCAAGGGCGCGACGCTGACCGAAGGCCTGCAGAAGGCGCTGGCCGAATCCATCGCCAAGCTGCCGATCCCCAAGGTGATGAGCTACCAGCTCGAAAGCGGCTGCGAGCTGCCCGGCTGGAGCAGCGTGAGCTTCGTGCGCCCGGCCCATGGCTTGGTGGCGCTGCACGGCGACGCCGTGGTGCCCGTCGAGGCGCTGGGCCTGCATGCCGGCCGCGAGACCCATGGCCACCGCTTCGAGGCGGCGGTCGACCCTGTGGTGCTGCGCGATGCCAACAGCTACGCGCTGCAGATGCAGGACGACGGCGCGGTCATCGCGAGCTTCGAAGCCCGCCGCACCGAAATTGCGCGCCAGCTTGCGGCCGCGGCCGTGCGGGTGGGCGGCGGCACGGTGCCTATTCATGACGATGCGCTGCTCGATGAAGTCACGGCGCTGGTCGAGCGCCCCAACGTGCTGGTCTGCAGCTTCGAGCGCGAATTTCTCGAAGTGCCGCAGGAATGCCTCATCCTCACGATGAAGGCCAACCAGAAGTACTTTCCGCTGCTCGACGCATCGAACAAGCTCACCAACAAGTTCTTGGTGGTCAGCAACATCAGCCCCGAGGACGCGAGCGCGGTGGTTGGCGGCAACGAGCGCGTGGTGCGCCCGCGCCTGGCCGACGCCAAGTTCTTCTTCGACCAGGACCGCAAGAAATCGCTGGCCTCGCGCGTCGAATCGCTCGGCAAGGTGGTCTATCACAACAAGCTGGGCACGCAGGGCGAGCGCGTGCAGCGCGTGATGCGTATTGCGCGCGGCATTGCGGCGCAACTGGGGCAGCCGGGGCAACCCGCGGATGCCACGCTCACCGCGCACGCGGTGCAAGCGGCGCAGCTTGCCAAGGCCGATCTCGTGACCGACATGGTCGGCGAGTTCCCCGAGCTGCAGGGCACCATGGGCCGCTACTACGCCCTGCACGACGGCTTGTCCGCCGAAGTGGCCGATGCCATCGAAGACCATTACAAGCCGCGCTTTGCGGGCGACGAACTGCCGCGCAACACCGTCGGCCTGGTGGTTGCGCTGGCCGACAAGCTCGAGACGCTGGTCGGCATGTTCGGCATCGGCAACCTGCCCACCGGCGACCGCGATCCATTCGCGCTGCGCCGCCATGCGCTCGGCGCGATCCGCATGCTGATCGAGAAAGACCTGCCGCTGGGGCTCGACGCGCTGCTGCAGGACGCCGCCGCGCAGTTCAAGGACATCGACGGCTTCGACAGCGGCAAGGCCACCGTCGAACTGCAGGACTTCATTCTCGACCGCCTGGCCGGCAGCCTGCGCGAGCAGGGCGCCAGTGCGCAAGAGGTCGACGCCGTGCTGGCGCCGCGACCGCAGCGCCTGGGCGAAGTGCCCAAGCTGCTGGCGGCAGTGCGCGCCTTTGCCGCCTTGCCCGCCGCCGCCGCGCTGGCAGCTGCCAACAAGCGCATAGGCAACATCCTCAAGAAGGCGCCCGAGGCCGACGCGCACGTCAGCGAACTTCTGCTGCAGGAGCCCGCCGAGAAGGCGCTGCACGCCGCCATGGCCGAAGTGGTGCCCGCGGCCAATGCGCAGTTCGATGCCGGCGACTACACCGCGTCGTTGCAGACCCTGGCTGCGCTGCGCGAGCCGGTCGATGCCTTCTTCGACGGCGTGATGGTCAATGCCGAGCAGGCCGACCTGCGCCTCAACCGGCTGGGCTTGCTGATGTCGTTGCACGCCGCGATGAACCGCGTGGCGCAACTCGAACGGTTGGCAGTCTGAAGCGAAGCAGCACGGGCTTTTTTGCCAACGCCATGAAACTCGTCATCCTCGACCGCAACGGCACGATCAACGTGCACCGCGAAGACTTCGTCAAGAGCGACATCGAGTGGACACCGCTGCCCGGTGCGCTCGAAGCGGTGGCCAAGCTCAACCATGCGGGCTGGCACGTGGTGATCGCGTCCAACCAGTCGGGCCTGGGCCGCGGCCTGTTCGACATGGCGTCGCTCAACGCCATGCACGCCAAGATGCACAAGATGCTCGCGGCCGTGGGCGGCAAGGTCGATGCGGTGTTCTATTGCCCGCACAGCCCCGACGAGGACTGCGACTGCCGCAAGCCCAAGCCGGGCCTGTTCCTGCAGATCGGCGACCGCTACGGCATCGATCTGCAGGGCGTGCCAACTGCGGGCGACAGCCTGCGCGACCTGCAGGCGGGCGCCGCCGCGGGCTGCGAGCCGCACCTTTTGCTCACAGGCATGGGGGCAGCCTGCATCGGCGTCGACCCGCTGCCCCCCGAATACCCGGCGAACACCATGGTTCACGAGAACCTCGCCGCCTTTGTCGACTTTTTGCTTGCGCGCGAAGCGCAGGCCGCACTGCAGGTGGCTGTCTGATGGCGTTTCTCCGTTCCGTTGTCCATGCACTGTGGATGCTCGTCACCGTGGTGCCCTGGGGCATCATCATGTGCGTCAGTTCGCTCTGGAAGCGCGGCATACCGCTCTACTGGATGGCGGTGCAATGGCTCAGCTGGGCCATTGGCGGCGCACGCGTGCTGCTGGGCATCAAGACCCGCGTCACCGGCATGGAGAACCTGCCGACCGACAAGCTCGCCGGCGCGATCCTGCTGGTCAAGCACCAGTCCACGTTCGAGACATTCCTCATGCCCACGCTGATGCCGCATCCGCTGGCATTCGTGTTCAAGAAAGAGCTGATCTACGTGCCCTTCTTCGGCTGGGCCATGGCCCGGCTCGACATGATTCACATCGACCGCAGCCAGCGCGCGCAGGCGTTCAACAAGGTGGTGAACCAGGGCCGCAAGCTGCTTGCGCAGGGCATCTGGATCATCATGTTTCCCGAAGGCACCCGCATTCCGCGCGGCCAGAAGGGCACCTACAAGAGCGGCGGCACGCGGCTCGCATGCGAGACCGGCGTGCCGGTGATTCCCGTTGCCGTTACGTCGGCCAAGGTGTGGCCGCGCAAGGCGTTCATCAAGCGCCCCGGTGTGGTCGACGTGTCGATCGGCCCTGCCATTCCCAGCGTCGGCCGCAAGCCCGATGAGCTGATGCGCGAGGTCGAAGCCTGGATCGAATCGGAAATGCGCCGGCTCGACCCTGAGGCTTATCGCGACAGCCCGCCGCTGCAGGCGGCGCCAGAAGTGCACTGAAGAAGAGAAAGCCCGAAATGCGGGGACTGCTTCAGTTCACGATGGATCTGTTCGAAGGGCTGGGCAACGAGCTTGCGCCGGCCACGCCGCCCGAGCGCAAGCCGCGAAAAGTGAAGAAGAAGGCCGCGCCGCCGGTGGCCACGCCGTTGGCTGCCTCGCCTCCTGTGGCCGATGCCCAGCAGCAAGACAACACCGGCCCCGCTGCTTTGCCCGCCATTCCGCTGCGCGATACGCTGACGCTCGCGAGCTTCGTGCATCCGCAGGCCACGCGCGAAACGGTGCTGGGTTCAGCGCGCGTCGCCTATGAGTTCAAGCGCGGCAAGCGCAAGACCATCGGCTTCGTGGTCGGGCCCGAAGGTTTATCGGTGCGTGCGCCGCGCTGGGTCACGTTGCGCGACGTGGACGCCGCCATCCAGGAGAAGGCCGACTGGATCATCCGCAAGCTGCTCGAAACGCGGCAACGCCACGCACGCGTCGAGGCCACGCGCATCGAGTGGAGGGACGGCGCGGAGTTTCCTTTCATGGGCGAGCCGGTCGTGATTCGCCTCGACCCCAAGCACGGCTTTGCAAGCGTCGGTGGCACGCTCGATGAGGCAAGCGGCGACGGCGCCGGGCCGCGCATCTTGCGCTTGGCCGTGGCGCAGAACGCCGAGCCTTCTCAAATTCGCGATGCCGCCCAGGCGTGGCTCATGCGGCAGGCGCGGCGGCTGTTCATCGAAAGGCTCGATCACTTTGCGCCGCGGCTTGGGGTGCGGTGGCAGAAGCTGTCGTTGTCGAATGCCGCTACGCGATGGGGGAGTGCGAGTGCGGATGGGTCGATCCGGCTGAACTGGCGCTTGATTCACTTTCGCCTGCCGGTGATCGACTATGTGGTTGCGCATGAGTTGGCGCATCTGCGGGTGATGGATCACTCGCATCGGTTCTGGGAGACGGTGGAGAGTGTGGTGCCGGACTATGACTTGCTGCGGCAGCAGTTGAAGGATGAGGCTGTGCCTCGGTGGGGCTGATTTTGAGTTCCGAGGCCGGGATTCCGCCCGGCGGCGGACTCACTTTCTTTTGCTTCGCCAAAAGAAAGTAAGCAAAGAAAAGGCGACCCCACTGTCTGCGACCCTCCGCTTCGCTGCGGGCAACCTGCGGTGCTCGGGTTTCGCGGGGTCTCGCAGAACTCGCTTCGCTCAAACAGCTGCGAGCCCTGATCCGCGAAACCCTCCGCTCCTCGGCGCATACAGAGGGGCTTGGAAACCGAACGGGCCTTTGCTTCGCTCGGCCACCAAGCCACGGCGGCGCGGCGCGCCGCCGTGGTTGGGATGAATTGGATGTTTGTATTGGCTGTTGGTTTCGGCTGTTGGCTGTTGGGACCGAGCGAAGCGAAGGTCGCCCGCGGGGCGATACCCGGCCCCGGGAAAAAAACTACGCCCTGAACCTCTTCCGAGTAAGCCCCAACGCCACCCAAAACGCAGCAACCGCATAAACCGTCAACACCAATGCATGCCGCCACCACTCCAAAGGCCACTGATCCATAAAAAGAGGCCTCACCAAAGCCACAGCATTCGTCAACGGCAGCCAAGCCGCCACAGCCCTCACAGCAGAAGGCAACTGCTCCAAAGGAAAGAACACCCCGCTCAAGAACATCATCGGCGTCATGAACAGCGTGAAGTAATAAGTAAAAAAGTCGTACCCCTTCGCCAGCGCATTGAAGATCAGCGCAATGGACGAGAAGGTAATCCCCGCGCCCGCCAGCACCATCCAAGCGACGATCAACTTAGGGCTGTGGCTGATCCCCAGCCCAAGCATCACGAACAGGATCGCGGTTACCGTAAAGATCGACTTGAACGCCGCCCACAGCATCTCGGCCAGCACGATGTCGTCGAGCCCGACAGGCGCATTCATGATGCCGTCCCAGGTCTTCTGCACATGCATGCGCGAAAAGGCCGAGTACAGCGCCTCGAAGCTCGCGGCGTTCATTGCGCTCATGCAGATCGAGCCGCTGGCCAGGAACAGGATGTAAGGCACCTTCACGCCGTCCACCGCCACTTGCCCCACCAGCGCTCCCATGCCATAGCCGAAAGCCACGAGCCAGATCAAGGGCTCGGCAATGTTGCCGATGAGGCTCGGTATCGCGAGCTTGCGCCACACGAGCAGGTTGCGCAAAAACACAGGCCACCAGCGCAGCGAGAGTTCGGGCGCGCGCCATACGGAGCGCGTCGGCGGCGTGGCGCCGCTTGCTGCGGTCGTCGATGTTGTCGTCGTGTTGTTCATTGGCTAGCCCTCCTCGCGAATCTGCCGGCCGGTGAGCTTGAGAAAAAGGTCTTCGAGGTTCGCCGGCCGATGAAAGGTGCGCAGCCGGCCATGCTGCGCCAGCGCATCGAGCAGGCGCCGCGCGTCCTGCGTGTAGAAGAACACGGTCTCGCCGCTCACCTCCACACGCGC
Organism: Variovorax sp. CCNWLW186; assembly: GCF_037203865.1. NCBI lineage: Bacteria > Pseudomonadati > Pseudomonadota > Betaproteobacteria > Burkholderiales > Comamonadaceae > Variovorax > Variovorax sp. CCNWLW186. Next base: position 75,987 of record NZ_JBBCBO010000025.1, read on the forward strand.
CGCCATGGCCTTGAGTTCGGGCGACTCGGCGAGCGAGAGCGCGCCGTTGCCGTACACCTCGACCACGTCGGGCTCCAGGTGCTCGGCAATCAGGTCGCGCGGGCGTCCTTCGGCAATCTTGCGGCCATGGTCGAGCACCAGCAGGCGGGAGCACAAGCGCTCGGCCTCGTCCATGAAGTGCGTGGTCAGCAGGATCGACTTGCCCTGCTGCAGCAGCACCTGCAGCCGCTCCCACATCAGGTGGCGGGCCTGCGGATCGAGCCCGGTGGTGGGCTCGTCGAGCAGCAGCAGCCTCGGGTCGTTCACCAGCGCACGCGCCAGCGAAAGGCGTCGCCGCATGCCGCCAGAAAGTTCGCCGGGCTTTGCGTCGGCCTTGTGCGAAAGCGCCGCAAACTCCAGCAGCTGCGGCACGCGCTCGCGCACCTGCGCCTTGCTGAAACCGAAGTAGCGGCCGTACACCACCAGGTTCTCGGCGCAGCTGAAATCGGGGTCGAGCGTGTCGAACTGCGAGACCACGCCAAGCTGCGCCTTGATGGCCAGCGCGTCGCGCGGCATCTGCAAACCGAGCGCCGAGATCTCGCCGCCGTCGGGCGTTGTCAGGCCCAGGCACATGCGGATGGTGGTGGTCTTGCCCGCGCCGTTCGGGCCGATCACGCCAAGGCATTCGCCGGGCGCGATCTCGAACGACAGGTCGTCGACGACCGTGGTGCTGCCATAGCGCTTGAGGAGATGGCTGGCGTGGAAGAGGGGGGTGGAAGAGGAAGATTGCACGCCGGCCATTCTGGCCCAGGCACGCGAAACCTGCCGCCATCGCTTCATCCGATGGACAGCCCCGCCGAGTTCGGAGCAGCCGACGCCGGGCCCTACATCCGCAAGCCGCTGAACTCGGTCTTCATCCAGTCGATGAAAGCCCGCGTGCGGGCCGGCAGCAGGCGCGCGCTCGGGTAGATCACGCTCACCGGCCGCGGCGGCGGTTCGTAGTCTTCGAGCACCATCGCCAGCCGCCCTTGCGCCACGTACGGCAGCACCTGGTAAGAAAAGAAAGAGCCAAAGCCCATGCCCGCGGCGCAGGCCTCCACAGCGGGCGCGAGGTGATTGAATTCGAGGCGGTTGCTCAGCGTCACGTTCAGCGTCTTGCCGCCTTCGTGGAACTGCCATTGCGGCGACGCGCCGATGCGGCCGCGCACGCACGGAGCGCCGGCCAGGTCGCGCGGATGCCGCGGCGTGCCGTGCTGCGCGAGAAAGTCGGGGCTCGCAGCCACCACGCGCCGGATGGTGCCGAGCGTCTGGGCCACAAGAGACGAATCCTCCAGCGGGCTGATACGAATGCCGATGTCGATGTTCTCTTCCAGCAGGTTCACCGTGCGGTCGTACAGCAGCACGCTGCAGTGCACCTTGTCGTAGCGCTTCATGAAGCGTGTGATGGCGGGCGCCACGTACATGTGGCCGAAGAGCACGGGGGCGGTAATGGTGAGCTGGCCGGCGGGCTCGTGAGCTTCGGCCTTGAGCGCAAGGTCTGCCGCATCCGCTGCAAGCAGCACATCGCGCGCACTGGCCAGGTAGTGGCGGCCCTCTTCGGTAAGCGACAGGCGGCGCGTGGTGCGGTGAAAGAGCCGCACGCCCAGGTGCGCCTCGAGTGCGGCCAGTGAGCGCACCACCGCGGGCAGCGAGCTGCCCAGCGAATCGGCGGCACGGGTGAGGCTGCCCTGCTCGGCAATCTCCACGAAGGTCTGCATGGCTTTGAAGCGGTCCATGGCGCGATTATTAAACCGAAAAACGCAGCAGTGAAATCCTGAAAAGGCTATTCATTCGTTTATCGGATTAGAAAAGAATGCAGGCATCCAACAGCCATCGAAGGAAACTCCATGAACGCAAGCACAGCCGCCGCCCGTCTTCCCGCACAGCCCATCAAGCTCTATGGCACGCCGATCTCGGGCCACGTGCACCGTGTGCGGCTGTTTCTCTCGATGCTCGGGCTCCCTGTCGAAGCCATTGATCTCGACCTTCGCAAGAAGGCCACGCGCACGCCGGAATTCCTTGCGCGCAATCCGTTCGGCCAGGTTCCCGTGATCGAGGACGGCGAGATCACACTGGCCGATTCGAACGCGATCCTGGTGTACCTGAACGAGCGCTATGCCGCCGATCCGGCGCGCTGGATGCCGCGGGATCCGGTCGGCGCTGCGCGCGTGCAGCGCTGGTTCTCGGTGGCCGCGGGTCCGCTGGCGTATGGGCCGGCGGCGGCCCGGGTCATGGCGCTGTTCGGCCTGCCCGCGGATCCGACCGAAACGGTGTCGCGCTCGCACGTGCTGCTGTCGGTCATGGAAACGCACCTGCAGCGCGAGGCTTTTCTCGCAGGCCCGTCGGTCACGCTGGCGGACCTCTCGAACTATGCCTACGTGGCGCATGCGCCAGAGGGCAGCGTGTCGCTCGAGCCGTATCCGCAGTTGCGCGGCTGGCTCGAACGCATCGAGGCGTTGCCAGGCTTCGTGCCCATGGTGCGTACGCCCATCGGGCTTGCGGCGGCCGCATGATTGCCGCACCGTTCCACGCCGGCGAACGCGCGTTGCAAACGCTGGCGGGTTCGCGCGAGGTCATGGCCGCGGCCGGTTCGCGCGTGATTCGCGACTTCATGCCCGACCAGCACCGCGAGTTCTTCGCGCAACTGCCGTTCCTCGTCGTCGGCAGCATGGATGCACAGCTGCAGCCCTGGGCCAGCGTGCTGGCGGCTCCGCCCGGCTTCGCGCATTCGCCGGACCCGACGCACTTGCGCATCGACGCATTGCCGATGGCGGACGATCCGCTGGCCGCGCAGCTGGTGCAAGGCGCATCGCTGGGCCTGCTCGGGATTCAGCCGCACACGCGCCGGCGCAATCGCATGAACGGCAATGTCGAGGCGATCGATGCCACCGGCTTCATGGTGGAGGTGCAGCAGAGCTTCGGTAATTGCCCCAAGTACATCCAGGCGCGCGAGCCGTTGTTCGCAGCGGGCCAGGCGGCCGCGCCGGCGCAGCGACTCGATGGCATCGACGACGCGGCGCGCGCACTCATCGCACGTGCCGACACCTTCTTCATCGCCTCCGCGTTTCCGCAGCATGCGGCAGACGGCGACGAGGCCGACCCGGCGGCGCAGGGTGTCGACGTATCGCATCGCGGCGGGCTGCCCGGCTTCATTCGAGTCGGCGAAGACGGCGTGCTCACCGTGCCCGACTTCACCGGCAACCGCTTCTTCAATACGCTGGGCAACCTGTCGGTCCACCCGCGAGCGGGGCTGCTGTTCATCGATTTCGAAAGCGGCGACCTGCTGCACCTGACAGCCACTGCCGAGATCGTATGGGATGGCCCTGAGGTCGCTGCTTTCGAAGGCGCCGAGCGTCTGCTGCGCCTGCGTGTGGAGCAGGTGCTGCGGCGTCCGGGTGCGCTGCCGCTGCGATGGGGCGGCGCGGAAGTGTCGCCGCACCTGGCCCGCACAGGCCGCTGGGTGGGCTGACGCCATCCATCACCGGCGGCTCGAAAAGGGCTTCTCGCTTCAGACGAAGAACGGAATGCGTGCGTTGGCCGAAGGCCTGTAGTGCCAGCCCCGCTCGCGCAGTGCGTCGAGGTCGAGGCTTCGCGCAAGGAGCGCCTCGAGGCCGGCGGCCGCCAGCGTGCACGCCAGCGCCTGGCCAGGGCAGGCGTGTACCCCATGTCCGAAGCCCAGCATGCGCCGCTGCGCGCGAACCGGCATGAAGCGGTCGGGCTCCGCATTGAAAGCCGGATCCCGGTTGGCCGACGCCAGCACCAGCAGCACCGCGTCCCCCGCCTCCAGCGGCACGCCCGAGATGGTGACGGGCTGCGCCACGAAACGCCGTGTGTTCTGCACAGAAGGATCGTGCCGCGCCGTCTCCTCGACGATGGCATGCAGGCCGTCGCGTGTGCGTGCGATAGCGCGCAACGCGGGCTCTCGCAGCAGGGCGACAAGGCTGTTGCCCAAGAGGCCGGCGGTCGCGTCGCAGGTCTGCGACAGCAGCCCGACCAGGTTGGCGAGCAACGCGCGCGAAAGCGGAGCGCCTACCGCGCTGTCTGCAAGCACGGCCGCAAGCAGCGTGCCGTGCCGCGGCGGCGTGCCCGCGGCCAAGGCCTCGAAGCGGGTCATCAGCGCGTCGGCTGCGCTGCTGGCGCGCTGCAATTGCGGCTCGGTCGACAGCGGCGAGAGGCACGCGACAAAGTCACGCATCCACAGTTCGACCTGCGGCAATGCCTCGGGCGCAAAGCCGAGCAGGTGGGCGACCGCCTGGATGGGCATGGCAAACAAGGTGTCCGACAGCGATTGCTCCTCCGGCACTTGCCGCGCAACCTGCAGCGCGGCGGCATGCGCGGCGCCAAGATCCAGCCCGGCCAGCGCGCGCTGCAATGCCGGCTTGTGCGCGGCATGCGCCGGACCGTCGTTCATTCGCACCAGGTGGCCGAACACCTCGCCCGCCGGGCTGCCGGCAATCACGCGCGGCACCGGTTCTGCAACCGGGCGCACCCGCAAGGCGCCCGGTGCGAGCAGCAGCGCTTCGATGACTTCGGCGCGGCTCGCAACCCACAGGCGCAGGCTTTCGTTCCACGCGAACGATGGTCCGGCACGCAGGGTTTCGTAGAAGGGATAGGGATCGGCATGCGTGACGGCCGCGACCGGATCGGCGGGCATGGCTGGGAAAGAAAGGCTCGAATTCATGCCGCGCAGTGTGCAACTGCAGCCGCCGGCACACTTCGCCCGCGAACGAAGTGTCGGTTGCACAGGCGCCTTACGATGAAGGGATGAGCACTACTTCAGCGCCGCGCCCGGCCGTGTCCGAAAACGCGGATGTCCAACTCGCCCGGTTGGCCGGCGCCATTGCAGAACCGGCGCGCGCGCGCATGCTGAGCTGCCTGATGGACGGCCATGCGCGCACCGCGACCGAGTTGGCCTCGGTGGCCGAAGTGGCCGCATCCACGGCCAGCGCGCACTTGGCGCGGCTGAAGGAAGAGCGGCTGGTCGAACTGCTGGTGCAAGGCAAGCACCGCTACTTTCGCCTGGCCGACGACAACGTGGCCGCGGCACTCGAAAGCCTCATGGTCGTCGCGGGCACGCCGCGCACGGCTGCGTTCGAGCCGAGCACGCCGAGCCGGCTGCGCACCGCGCGCACCTGCTACGACCACATGGCCGGTACGGCCGGCGTTTTATTGCACGACCGATTGCATGCGCAGGGCTGGCTCAGCGGGCTGCAGAGCGGTTCGTACGAACTCACGCCCGAAGGCGCGGTGGCGCTGGAGAGCCTGGGTGTCGAGATCGATGCCGTGCGCCAATCGCGGCGGCGCTTTGCCTGCGCCTGCCTCGACTGGAGCGAGCGCCGCCCGCACCTGGGCGGTGCGCTCGGCGCGGCATGGCTCCAGTTGTCGCTGCGCCGCGGCTGGGTGCGCCAGGCACTCGACGGCCGTGAGCTGGCGCTCACGCCCAAGGCGCTGCGCGAACTGCCGGAGCTCTTTGCCTGAACTCTTTGCCCGAAGCGCCTGTCAGGCCTTCAGCTTGAGCAAATAGATCATCGGCCCGGCCATGGCCAGGTCCAGTTCGAGGAAGCTCTCGAAGTCCTTGCCGGCCATCCAGAACGAATCCCAGTTGTTGCGCTTGATGGTCTTGTTCCAGATGTCGGCGGTGGTGGCGCGGTGCACGGCTTCGAGCAGCACGGCCTTGCGGTCCGGCGGCACCTTCTTGCCGGTGAGCACGCCGCGCCAGTTGGCCAGGTCGGCGTCCACGCCCTGCTCGCGCACCGATGGAATGCCGAGGAACGGCCGCTTCGACGACACGCCAATCGCGCGCAGCTTGCCGCTCGAGAGGCCCTCGCTGAATTCGCTGAAGCCCGAAATGCCCGCCACCGCCTTGCCGGTGATGAGCGCCTCGACCACCTGCGCGCCGCCCGGGTACGGCTGGTAGACCAGCCCCGCGGTGTTGCCGGCCACGCGCGCCAGCATGCCGGCGTACATGTGGTCGACGCCGCCCGCCGAACCGCCGGCGATGATGGTCTTGGCCGCATCGGCGCGCAGCTGTGCGATCAGGTCCTTGGGCGTCTTGATGGCGGAATCGGCCTTGACCGCCACCACTTCGTAGTCGCTGGTGAGGCGCGCCACGGGCGCGACCTGCGCCATGGTGACGGGCGGCTTCTGCAGCGCGACTGCGCCGACCATGACCATGCCGCTCATCAGCAGGGTGTCGGGGTCGGCATCGTATTTCTCGACGTACTTGGCCAGCCCGATGGTGCCGCCCTTGCCGCCGATGTTTTCATAAATCACTTCGCCCGCGGCGCCAGAGGCGACCAGCGCAGCGCCAAGTGCGCGGCCGGTCTGGTCCCAGCCGCCGCCTTCGTTGGCCGGAATGACGATGCGCAGCTTGGAAATGAGCTGCGGCTCGGCGGCACTCGCCGGGCGGGACCACAGCGCGGCGTGGCCGGCGCCCGCAACCGCGGCTGCGCTCGCCATCCATGCATTGAAGTTGCGGCGAGAAAGGCTCGCGGGCGACGAACTAGGCATTTCGTTTCCATTTGTTGGCAGAAGTAACCAATGATGTCCGCGAAATGAGTCTGTCACCTACCTGTCGAAGTAGGTAAAAACCCTAATGAGTGTTAAATATTACTGAAAAGCGACCTCGGCGAAGCTTCGGAGCTTGCGGCTGTGCAGCCGGGTCGACCCCTGTTCCCGAAGGATGTCGATGGCCCGCATACCGATGCGAAGGTGCTGCTCCACCCGCTCACGGTAGAAGTGGTTGGCCATGCCCGGCAGCTTGATCTCGCCGTGCAGCGGTTTGTCGCTCACGCACAACAGCGTGCCGTAGGGCACCCGAAAACGGAAGCCGTTGGCGGCAATGGTGGCGCTTTCCATGTCCAGCGCCACCGCGCGGCTCTGGCTGAAGCGGCGCTGCGGCTGGTTGCCGGGCAGCAGTTCCCAGTTGCGGTTGTCGGTGCTCGCCACCGTGCCGGTGCGCATGATCTTCTTCAGGTCGGGCCCGGTGTAGCGCGTGACGTCGGCCACGGCTTTTTCCAGCGCGAGCTGGATTTCAGAGAGGGCCGGAATCGGCACCCACAGCGGCAACTCTTCGTCGAGCACGTGGTCCTCGCGCACGTAGGCGTGGGCCAGCACGTAGTCGCCGAGCTGCTGCGCATTGCGCAGGCCCGCGCAGTGGCCCAGCATCATCCAGGCGTGGGGGCGCAGCACGGCGATGTGGTCGGTAATGGTCTTGGCATTGGCCGGGCCCACGCCGATGTTCACCATGCTGATGCCGCTGCAGTCTTCGCGCACCAGGTGGTAGGCCGGCATTTGCGGCAGCCGCGGCGGCGCGGTGCCTTGGGTGCCGTCGAGCAGCGTGCCAAAGTTGGTGCTCGCACCCGCAGGCAGGCCGCGGCGACGAGTGATCACATTGCCGGGCTCGATGAAGGCGATGTACTCGCTCTTCTCGTCGGCCATGGCTTCGTGGCCCAGCCGCACGAACTCGTCGATGTAGAACTGGTAGTTGGTGAACAGCACGAAATTCTGGAACCACTCCGGCGCCGTGCCGGTGTAGTGCCGCAGGCGGTGCAGCGAATAGTCCACCCGCGCGGCAGTGAAGAGCGACAGCGGCTGCGCCTCGCCGGCCTGCGCTTCGTAGGTGCCGTTGGCAATGCCGTCGTCCATCACGCCCAGGTCGGGCAGGTCGAACACGTCGCGCATCAGGGCGCGCCGCTCGTCGCTCATCGTGCCTTCGATATGGTCGTTCTCGGCAAAAGAGAAATGGATCGGAATCGGCTGCGTGCTGGTGCCGACTTCGATCTCGACCTGGTGGTTTTCGAGCAGCAGGCGGAACTGGTCGAGGTAATAGCGCGAAAAGAGATCGGGCCGCGTCAGCGTGGTTTCATAGCGGCCCGGCCCCGCGACAAAGCCGTAGCTCAGGCCGGCATTGGCCGGCGGCGTGTGGCGCGACACCGTGTGCGTGTGCACCCGCACAAAGGGGTAGCAGGCGCGCACCCGGCCGGGCAGTGCCTCGCCGGCGACGAAGCGCAGCATCGATTCCCTCAGGTGCGCGAGGCCGCCCTGGTAGATGGACTTGACCTGGTCCAGCGCCGCAGTGGCGTCGTTGAAGCGGGCGGGAGCAACGAAAGTGGGCATGTGAGGCATGACGGCATTGTGCAATGTCCGTGCGCGCAGGGCCCTGGCGACAAAGGGCAAACGAAGCGATTACTCTCGGCCGATCTCCACAGACATCCCGAAAGGTGAAGCAATGAAGGTCGCAGTGATGGGCGCCGGCGCGGTCGGCTGCTACTACGGTGCCATGCTGGCGCGCGCAGGCCATGAGGTGGTGCTGATCGGTCGGCCATCGCACGTGGAGGCCGTTCGCGCCAATGGGCTGCGGCTGGAAACCAAGGCGTTCGACGAGCATGTGTGGCTCGACGCGAGCACCGAAGCCAGAGCGGTGCAGGGCGCCGGCCTGGTGCTGTTCTGCGTGAAGTCCACCGACACCGAGCTGGCCGCGGCCCAGATCGAGCCGCATCTTGCGGCCGATGCGCTGGTGCTCACGCTGCAGAACGGTGTCGACAACGACGAGCGCGTGCGCTCGGTGCTGCCGCGCCACGAGGTGGCCGCCGCGGTGGTCTACGTGGCCACAGAGATGGCGGGGCCGGGCCATGTGAAGCACCATGGCCGCGGCGAGCTGGTGATTGCGCCTTCGCGCGCCAGCGAACAGGTGGCGCAGCATCTCGCAGCCGCGGGTGTGCCGACGCAGATCTCCGACAACGTGCGCGGCGCGCTCTGGGCCAAGCTGGTGTTGAACTGCGCGTACAACGCGCTCTCGGCCATCACCCAACTGCCGTACGGCGAACTCGCAAAAGGCCAGGGCGTGGACGATGTCATTCGCGATGTAGTCGATGAATGCCTTGCTGTCGCCAAGGCCGAAGGCATCGTCATACCCGGAGACACGGGTGCCGCCGTGCGTGGCATCGTGCAGTCGATGCCCTCGCAATATTCATCGACCGCACAGGACCTTGCGCGCGGCAAGCCGAGCGAAATCGACCATCTCAACGGCCTTGTGGTGCGGCGCGGCGAGGCGCTGGGCGTGCCCACGCCGGCGAACCGCGTACTGCTGGTGCTGGTGAAGCTGCTCGAAGGCAAGCAGCAGCAGAAGCCAGGCCTCTAGCCCGGCATCGGTTCGCGCATGGTCACGAACTCTTCGGCCGCCGTGGGATGGATGCCCACGGTGCTGTCGAACAGCGCCTTGGTGGCGCCCGCGCGCATGGCCACCGCGAAGCCTTGCACAATTTCGCCCGCGTCGGCGCCCACCATGTGCAGGCCGACCACGCGGTCGGTCGCCTTGTGCACCACCAGCTTCATGAAGGTGCGCTCGCTGCGGCCGGAGAGCGTGTGGCGCAGCGACTTGAACTCGCTCGAGAACACCGTCACCTCGCCGAACCTGGCGCGCGCATCGATCTCGGTGTAGCCGCAGGTGCCGATGTTCGGGTGCGTGAAAACCGCGGTGGGAATGTATTCGTACTCGAGCTTGCGCTTGCCCTGGCCGAACAAGGCATCGACCACCACCATGGCTTCGGCCAGCGCGACCGGCGTGAGGTGCACGCGGGTGGAAACGTCGCCCACCGCGTAGATCGACGGTACCGAGCTGCGGTAGTTCGCATCGACCGCGATCGCGCCGCGCTTGTCGAGCGCAACGCCCGCCGCCTCCAGGCCGAGCCCTTGGGTGTTGGGCACCCGGCCGGTGGCAAAGAGCACCGTGTCGGCCTCGACCTGCTGGCCCCGCGCCAGCGTGACGACCAACCCGCCCGGGCCGCGCGCAATCGACGCCGCCTCGACGTTGAGCCGCACGTCGATGCCGGCCTTGCCCATTTCGTGTGCGACGAACTGCCGCACGTCGTCGTCGAAGCCGGTGAGCAGGTGCGCGCGGCGATGCAGCTGCGTCACCTTGGCGCCCAGGCCGTTGAAGATGGATGCGAACTCGCAGGCGATGTAGCCGCCGCCCACCACCAGCAGGCGCTTGGGAAACGGGTCGAGGTCGAACATCGCGTCCGAGGTGGCGATGTGCTCGCGCCCCGGAATCTCGGGCACGAAGGGCGTGCCGCCGGTGGCAACGAGCAGGTGGCGCGCGGTGTGGCGCTGGCCGTCGACTTCCACCGTGTGGCCGTCGACCAGCTGCGCCCAGCCCGTGATCAGCCTGACGCCCGAGTTTTTCAGCAGCGAGGCATACACGCCGTTGAGACGCTCGATCTCCTTGGCGCGCTGGGCCTTGAGCTGGCCCCAGTCGAACTGCGGTGCCTCGGGCAGCTTCCACCCGTAGCCCGCCGCTTCCTCGAACGATTCGGCGTAGCCTGCGGCGTAGCTGTAGAGCTTTTTGGGAATGCAGCCCACGTTGACGCAGGTGCCGCCAAGGTCCGCCGCTTCGGCCAGGCCCACGCGCGCGCCGTGCTGCGCCGCCATGCGCGCTGCCCGTACGCCGCCGCTGCCGCCGCCGATGACGAAAAGGTCGAAGTCGAATGTGCGCATGTGAAGGGTGCTCCTTGCCGGCGACTTTAGCCGCCGGCGGGGAGCACCGGTATTCGCGGGTCTTGCGCGGGGCGATGCGCTACCCCCGCGCGCTCGACGTTCAGCGCTGCTGCGAGTCCGGCGAGGTCATCAGCCTGCGCCGGTCGTCACCGCCCCGCTGGCCGGGTGGAGGCTGGGGCTGGGCTTGTTGGGGCGGCGGCGCAAAGCCGCGTTGCTGCTGCATTGCGCGCACCTGCGCTTCCTGGGCCTGCCGCATGGCGTTCTGCTGAGCCTGCTGCTGGGCCAGCGCTTGCTGCTGCATTTGCGCGGCGCGCTGTTGCGTCTCCTGCTGCTGGCGAATCATCTGCTGCTGGGCCAGCGCCTGCTGCGCGGCGCGTTGCTGCTGTTGTTGCAGTTGCATCTGCTGCGCTTGGGCCTGGGCGGCGCGCTGCTGCAGTTCCTGCTGTTGCCGCTGCGCCTGTTGCTGCTGCTGGAGTTGGAGCTGTTGTTGATGCTGCTGTTGCTGCCATTGGTTCTGGTTGGCGCGCTGCTGCCACTCCTGCTGCTGGCGCTGGCCTTGCTGCCGCTGCCATTCCATTTGCTGCTGCTGTTGTTGCTGTGCCGCCTGCTGTTGCGCGGCGCGCTGCTGCATGGCCTGGATGTTCTGCGCCTGCTGCATCTGCTGGACTTGCCGCGCCTGCTCGTACTGGAACTCCTGCTGCTGGCGAGCCCGCAGCTGCGGCGGCGGCTGCATCGCGGCGGGCCGGCCATAGCCGCCGCCAAAGCCGTGCATCGGAATGCCCGGAGCGGGCGCAACCGGCACGCGCGCAAAGCGGTCATCGGGCAAGCGCACCAGGTCGCGCCGGCCGAAAGGGCCACGGCCGAAGCGGTCGGCCGGCACCACGGTCACCGCGCCCGGCATCCGCTGGTTGGCATAGAAGTCGTTGCGCATCTCGGCCTGGCGGTTTCGGTAGGCGGCCATGCGGTTGACGCGATCGATGTAGCGGGGGCTCGCGCTGTAGGCGGGCCGCCATTGTTCACCGGGCGCGAGCGGGAACCAGCCCACGCCGCTGCGGCCGTCGCCGATCTGCAAGGTGGCATTCACGCCGCCGCTGCCGCCGCCCACAAAGCCGACCAGTGCGGGCGAATACACGGGCCGTGCGGTGGCCTGCCCCGGCACCCAGGCCCAGCGCGGACCCACGCGGGCCCAGCGGCCATAGTGGAATGGCGCAAAGCCCCAGGGCGCGGCATCGACCCAGGTCAGGCCCCAGGGGGCCACGTTCACCCACTGGCCGTCGCGGTAGGGCGCCCAGTCGGCGTCCACGTTGCGCGGGAACCAGACGGCGCCGTAGGAGGGGTCGTTCTGCCAGTCGCCGTAGTTGTCGAGCTGCTGGTAACCGACCACCTCGCGCGACACGTAGCGTGCCGAAACGGACTGGTCCTCGATGCGGTTGCGCTCGGCCACCCACGCGTCGAAGCTGCCGTTCTGCGGCGGAAAGCTGTTCACCGCGGCAAGGTCGCGGCCGGACACGGTGAGTTGCTGCCGCGCGCCCAGTGTTTGCGATTGGCCGTTTTCACCATGGAGCGTCGCTCGGCCGGAGGCCACCGCAACCCAGGTGGTGCCGGCGGACGGGTCGGCGGCAATGCGGTATTCGCCGGGGGCGTCGATCACCACGGCGAGGTTGCCTGTGTCCACCTCGACGCGTTGGCCCGAAAGGTCATCTCGCACGCGCAATTGCAGGTTGCCCTGGTTCGCGGTGATGCGCACGGTGTCGTCGTCGAGCTCGGAAAATTCAACATGCGTCTGCCCGTCCATCCGCAGCGCCGCCGAGCCGATGTGAACCTCGGCGCGCGCATTGCGGTCGGTCCAGAGCCGGTCGCCGCTGGTGATGGGGCGGTTGGGCTGCGCGTCGTACCAGCTGTCTTCGCCGGCCGGCGCAAAGCTCACCGTGCCCTGCTGCAGGTTCAGGCGCGCCACGCGGCCCGGCGGGTCTTGCTGCGCGCCGGCCGCCGCGCCAAGGCACAGCAGCGCGAGGCCGAGCAGCCATCGATGCAGCGGCCGGTGAAGAGGGGAAAAGGCGGTGCGGTTCATGGTTTGTCTCTGGTTCGCGGGACCGGATGAAAGCGATGCACATGTAACGCGCGAGAATCCGCTGCCGCTGTCAGCGCATGCCCCCTGCTTGGTGAAGCGCACGCACATTCGGCAACTGCTTGTAATGAGGGACTCTGCATGAAAAACGACAACAGCCCAGGTGCATGGGGCAAAGTGCGCTACCGGAACCATAGCAAATCGTGGGGAATGATGGCGCTCGGCTTCGGTGCGGCGATCTTCCTCGCGGCGCCACGTGCCGAGGCCCAGCTGGCGCGCAAGCCCTCTTATTACCAGCAGCAGAACAGCAGCAACGCAGCTCCCGAGTCCGCGGTCGCCCGCCCCGCGGCGCCCGCGTCGCTGCCCATGCTTCGCAGCCGGGGCGACTTCGACGCCCTGGCGCGCGTTTACGACGCCGGCACGCCGATGCAACTGGCCCACGTGCTCTTCGCCGTCGATCGCCAGGCCAAACCGGTGCGCACCTACTACATCGACACGCCGCGCTTTCAGCTGCACGTGCGCTTCGTGCGCGATACGGGGCTTTCGCCGCGCGCCGGCAAGCGCGAAATCGACCGCAACTACCTTGTGCCGGACCGCCGCTTCCTGTTCGGCACGCTGAGCTGGCAGCAGAACATCGGCACCTTCACCTACGAATTCTGGGAGGGCGACCAGCTCACGCCGGCGCTGCTGCGGCAGGCCGATGCGCAGGTGAAGGCCAGCTTTTTCGCACCCGTGAAGTTCAAGACCAACTCCACGCTGCACGAGCGGGTTGCGAAGGAAACGGGCGTCGACTTCGTGAGCCAGGAAGCGCTGATCCGCGAGCAGCCCTACATGCCGATGAACCTCGGCACGGCCACCGGCCGGGTGCGCATCGTGGACGAAGCCTCCGGGGCGAATGTGTTGAATGCGCTGCTGCCCGACGACATCGCCGTGCTGCGCCAGGTGCCGATCAGCCTGCCGCCCGTGGCCGGCGTGCTGACCGAGCGGCCCTCGACCGCGCTTTCGCACGTCAACCTGCTGGCCAAGGGCTGGGGCATTCCCAACGCCTATGTGCGCGACGCCGCATCCGTGCTGCGCGAGCACGAAGGCCACTGGGTGGCGCTCAAGGTCGCGGCCTCGGGCTACCAGCTGCGGCGCCTCACGCCCGAAGAGATTGCAGCGCTGCCGCCGCGCAACGTGCGCACCGCGGCCATCGGCGCGGTGCCGGGCGGTGCGAAAGCTGCCAGGCCCGACCTGCGCGAAACCCGCCTGCTGCCGCTCGCGTCGCTGCGTGCGCGCAACAGCGCGCAGTGCGGCTCCAAGGCGGCCAACCTCGGGGCCGTGCTGGCCGCGCGCATTCCGCAGACCACGGTGCCGGACGGCTTCTGCATTCCCTTTGCGCATTACGACCGCTTCATGCGCGCGAACGGTCTTGCCGATCGCATCGCACGCATGCAGCAGCAGCCCGGCTTCGCGAGCGATCCGCAAGCCCGGCAGAAGGCGCTGGCGCAGTTGCGCGATGAGATCGTGCAGTGGCCGGTCGATGCGGCCACCGCGGCGGCGTGGCGTGCCGCTTGGCAGTCGCAGCTTGGCGGCGGCGGCGTGTTCGTGCGCAGTTCGTCCAATTCGGAAGACCTGCCCGGCTTCAGCGGCGCGGGGCTCTACAGCACGGTGCCCAACGTCAAGACGGGCGATGCACTCGAGCTTGCGGTGAAGAGGGTGTGGGCCTCGGTGTTCAACCCCGAGGCGTGGGAGGCGCGCAGCGCCGCGGGCTTTGGCGCCGAGTCGGTGCTGATGGGCGTGTTCGTGCAGACCGCCATCGATTCGACCAACGCCGGCGTGATGATCACGCGCGACCCCTTCGACGCCGGGCATCCGCACGTCACCTACATCTCGGCCAAGCGCGGCATCGGCATCCGCGTGGTCGAAGGCAAGCGTGTGGCGGAGCAGGTGATGTATTCGAGCTGGTCCAAGGCCATCCAGGTGCTGAGCCGCTCGGCCGAGGAAACGGCCCTGCAGCTCGACAAGGGCGGCGGCGTGAAGGAAGTGCCGGTGGAAGCCGGCCGCACCGTGCTGACGGACGAGCTGGTGGTGCGCCTCGCAGGCGTAGGCGCGGCGGTGAAGCGCGCGTTCGGCGGCGTCGACCAGGACATCGAATGGGCCACCGTGGGCGACCGCATCGTGCTGCTGCAGGCGCGCCCCTATGTAGAGCGGCGCCGCTGAAGTTCGCGCGCCGCCCTGCCGCTTATTTGTAGAGCAGCTGCGGCAGCCAGAGCCCGATCTGCGGCCAGATGTACAGCAGCACGATGGCCAGCACCTGGATGCCCATGAAAGGCAGCATGCCCAGGAAGATCTGGTTCAGCGTGACGTGCGGCGGGCTCACGCCCTTCAGGTAGAACGCCGCCATGGCCACCGGGGGGCTCAGGAACGCCGTCTGCAGGTTCATTGCAACCAGCAGGCCGAAGAACAGCGGGTCGACGCCGAAGTTGTCGAGCAGCGGAATGAAGATGGGCATGAAGATCACGATGATCTCGGTCCACTCCAAGGGCCAGCCCAGCAGGAAGATGATCACCTGGCTCAGCACCAGGAACTGCACCTTCGTGAGGTTCATGCCCAGCACCCACTCTTCCACCAATGCCTGCCCGCCGAGCAGCGCGAACGCCGCCGAGAAGATGGCCGAGCCCACGAAGAGCCAGCACACCATGGCCGAGGTCTTGGCCGTGAGAAACACCGATTCCTTCAGCACCGACAGGTTGAGCCGCCGGTAGGCCGCCGCCAGCAGCATGCCGCCGAGCGCACCCATGGCCGCCGCCTCGGTCGGCGTTGCCAAGCCCAGCACGATCGAGCCGAGCACCGACAGGATCAGCAGCACCAGCGGGAAAAACGAGGCCAGCAGCATCTTGAAGATCTCGAGCCGCGCAAAGCTCAGGAACAGGTAGAACAGCGTGACCAACGCGCCGAAGATTGCAAAGGTGACCCACCACCAAGTGGGCGCGGGGCGCACCGATGCGCCCTCTGCCGCCGGGGCAGCGGCGGCTGTGCCTGCGGCGGGCGGCTGCGCCGCGGCTGCTTCGGCCGGCGGGCTGGATGCGCCAGGCGGTTCGGCGAGCGGTCCTGAAGCGGAAGGAGCAGAAGGCGTGTCGCCAGAAGGCGGTTCCTGCAAGCCTCCCGAGGCCGGCGGCTCCTGGAGCCCGCCGGTGGAAGGTGGCTCCTGCAATCCGCCAGCGCCTGGGGCCTCGGCGGTGCCGCTGCGCGTGGCGCCGATCTCCTCGATCTCGTAGCGCGCCTGCGCCTCGATGGTGGTCACGGCCTTGTAGCTTAAGCCGGCGAGCAGCAGAAAGATCACGCCGGGCATGGCAACGATACCGAGTTGCCGCAGCACGTGCGAGAACGGCACGTCCGCATTGCGCCGGCCTTTCAGCAGGCCGACCACCGCATGCGCGGCGGGGCTGTCCGCCAGCCGTTGCGAGAGCGGGGTGAGCGGCACCGCGCGCTCCGCCTGCGACAGCGGCGGCGCCCATTGCGGCTTGAGCCGCGCGATGATGATCACGTACACCACGTAGAGCGAAGCGAGCATCAGCCCCGGAAAGAATGCGCCCGCATACAGCTGCACCACCGAGACGCCTGCCGTGGCGCCATAGACGATCAGCAGCACCGAAGGCGGAATCAGGATGCCCAGGCACCCGCCGGCGGTGATGGCACCCGCGGCCAGCGGCACGCTGTAGCCCGCGCGCAGCATGGCCGGCAGGGCCAGCAGGCCCATCAGCGTGACCACCGCGCCCACGATGCCGGTGGCGGTGGCAAAGATGGTGCAGGTGACCAGCGTGGCCACCGCCAATGCACCCGGCAGCCGTGCAAGCGCCAGGTGCAGGCTCTTGAACAGCGACTCGATGAGGTTCGCGCGCTCCACCAGGTAGCCCATGAAGACGAACAGCGGCACCGCAATGAGCACGTCGTTGGCCATGGTCTTGTAGGCGGCCTGCACCATCAGGTCGAGCGTGCGGTGCCAGTCGCGGTCGTACGCCAGCCAGGTGAAGAGCATGCCCATGCCCATCAGCGTGAACGCCGTGGGAAAGCCCAGCATGATGGCCACCACCACCAGCGAGAGCATCAGGAGGCCCAGGTGGCCGTTGGTGATGGTGTCGGCGCTCACGAGCACCGCGGCCGCGCCGGTCACGATCAGCGCCATGAACGAGAGGCCGAACCAGAGTTCGCGGCGGATCATCGTGCGGCCTCCTTGGACACCACCACGCGGTCGAGTGCGGCAATGTCTTCGTCCTTGACGTTGACCATTTCCTTGAGCTTCTCGACGTCGACCTCTTCGACGTCCTGCTCACGCGAAGGCCATGCACCGGTCTGGATGCATTGCACGCAGCGGATGATCTCGACCACGCCCTGCAGCAGCAGCGTGAAGCCGGCGAGCGGAATGATGTACTTGAAGGGGTACAGCGGCAGCGGCTCGGCCGAGAAGGTCTGCTCGCGAATCGCGAACGATTCGCCCGCATAGATCCAGCCCGCCCAGGTCAGCGCGACGATGCCGGGCAGGAAGAAGATGATGTACAGCACCAGGTCGACCAGCGCCTGCGTGCGGGGCCGAAAGAAGCCGTAGAGCACGTCGCCGCGCACGTGGCCGTTCTTGGAGAGCGTGTACGCGCCGGCCGTCATGAACATGGCGCCGTACAGCATGATCTGCGCGTCGAGCACCCATGCATGCGGGTGGTTCAGCACGTAGCGCGAAAACACCTCCCAGCTGATGAGCAGCGTGAGCAGCAGCGCGCACCATGCGAAGGTCTTGCCGATCCATGTCGAGAAACGATCGACGGCCAACAGGAAAGATTGCATCGAAAAGAACTCCTCGCTGCGGCCGGCGCAGCATGGGCGGGCATGAAAAGAGGGCACCCGCCGGGTGCCCTCGCATCACCGGATCAGCGTCAGGACTTCTTGGCCTTCGCGCCGAAGTAGTGGTTGTAGGCCATCTTGAAATCGACCGTGTAGTCGTTCTGCCACTGGCCGGCGCGTTCGGCAAAGGCCATCTGCGAGTCGAGCACCTTCTTGAACATCGGGTTCTCGGCGGCCTTCTTGGCAATGGTCTTGTCCCACGACGCAAGCTGCGCGCGCAAGATCGCGTCGGGCGTCTTGTAGAACTTGATGCCGGCTTTCTTGAGCTCGATGTAGTCCTGCGAATTGCGCTGGATGGCCTTCCAGCTCATGTCGGCGCTGGACGCCTGCACCGCGTAGTCGATGATCGACTTGAGCTCCGCCGGCAGTGCCGCGAGCTTGCCCTTGTTGAACAGGATCTCGAACTGCTCGCCCGACTGGTGGAAGCTCTGCAGCATGCAGTTCTTCGCCACGTCCGGGAAGCCCAGCACGCGATCGCTCGAGGCATTGTTGAACTCGGCCGCATCGATGAGCCCGCGGTCCAGCGCCGGCACGATCTCCCCACCCGGCAGCGGGTTCACGGCCGTACCCATGTCGGTGAACACATCGACCGCCAGCCCCACGGTGCGGAACTTCAGGCCCTTCATGTCTTCCACGCGGGCCACCGGCTTCTTGAACCAGCCCAGCGGCTGCGTGGGCATCGGGCCGTAGAGGTACGAAACCACGTCGAGGTTCAAGCTCTTGTAGATTTCCTCGATCAGCGCCTTGCCACCGCCGTAGTTGTGCCAGGCCAGCACCATGTTGGCGTCCATGCCGTAGCCGGGGCCCGACCCCCAGAGCGCGAGCGCCGAGTTCTTGCCATACCAGTAGGCCACCACGCCGTGGCCGCCGTCGAGCGTGCCCTTGGCGACGGCGTCGAGCAGCTGGAATGCGGGCACCACGGAGCCGGCCGGCAGCACTTCGATCTTCAGGCGGCTGCCCGCCATGTCATTGACCTTCTTGGCAAAGTCTTGCGCGTATTCATGGAAGATGTCCTTGGCCGGCCAGGTGCTCTGAAAGCGCAGCGAAGTGGTCTGCGCCATGCTGACCATGGGCGCCGACATGGCGCCCGCAGCCACGGCCGCGCCCTTGAGAAGGCTGCGGCGGCGGGGTGATTTGCTCTCTGTCATGTTGTCTCTCTCCATACAAGTTCTGACCGAAAAACCCTGCCCACCTTCTTGGCGCTATGTTCGGCAGGCCCGACACGCATCTTTGGCGCGCGGGAATATGCGACAAACAGGGTTTTCACGAACTGGTGAAAAATTCCATCATCCGGCGGGGCTCCGGGGGCGGCGCAAAGGCGCTGTTGCCTGTGTAGAAAGCCCCGTCCATCAAAAGGACTCAAAGACATGACTGAACCTGTTGGGGAAAAGGGCTATGCCGGCGACGTGACGCCCGAGCAGGCCGCGCAGTGGATGGCAAGCGGCGAGGCCGTATTGGTCGACGTGCGCAGCGATGCCGAGCGCGAGTGGGTCGGCTACGTACCCGGCGCCGTGCCGCTCGCCTGGAAGCAGTGGCCGGGCATGACGCTCAACCCGGCCTTCGACGGCGGCATCCGGGCCGCGGGCGAGGACGGCAACAAGAAGCTGGTGCTGCTGTGCCGCAGCGGTGTGCGCTCCATCGCGGCCGCCAGGCGCGCAACCGAACTGGGCCTGGAGGCGTACAACATCCTCGAGGGCTTTGAAGGCAATCCGGACGACAACGGGCACCGTGGGGTGCTTGGCGGCTGGCGCAAGCGCGGGTTGCCCTGGAAGCAGAACTAGGGTTCGGGGTTTTTGTTTGAGGGTTCAGTTCAGGGCGGCGCACCCGCCGACGGGGTACCTTTCTCCGCGAATGTCCCCCGGCCTGCGGCCTCCTCCTTTATTTC
>NZ_JBBCBO010000026.1:0-76224 GCF_037203865.1 Variovorax sp. CCNWLW186
TGCTCCCCGCAGCGAAATAAAGGAGGAGCCGAAGGCGGGGGACATTCGCGGAGGGGAGTACCCGGTGGCCTGTGCACACGCCCTGAACGACGCAATACAAAGCGCGGAAAAGCGACATGAACGAAACCCAGGCTAGAGAAGAAATCTGCCGCGTAGGCCGCAGCCTTTTCGAACGCGGCTATGTGCATGCGACGGCAGGCAACATCAGCGTGCGGCTCGATGACGGCTTTCTCATCACGCCAACCGATGCCTGCCTCGGCTTCCTCGACCCCGCGCGCTTGGCCAAGCTCGACACTCAGGGCAACCAGACAGCCGGCGACCGAGCCAGCAAGACCATTGCGCTGCACACGCGCATCTATGCGGCGGCGCGCAAATTCGATGTAGGCACGGCCTGCGTAATTCACACGCACAGCACGCACTGCGTTGCACTCACGCTTGGCGCGCAAGGCGATGAACTCCTGCCCGCGCTCACGCCGTATTTCGTGATGAAGGTCGGTCACGTGCCGCTTATTCCTTATCACCGCCCCGGCGCGCCCGAAGCGGCCGAGCTGGTCGCACAAGCCATTGAGCGCCGCGGTGCGGCCGGCACGCCGATTCGTGCCGTGATGCTCGAACGCCTCGGACCCAATGTGTGGCACGAGACTCCGGCCTCCGCCATGGCCGTGCTCGAGGAACTCGAAGAAACCGCAAAGCTCCATCTGCTCACCGGCACGGCCAAACCCCAGCCGCTGAGCGATGAACAGATCGACGAACTGCGCCGCACTTTCGGCGCGCGCTGGTAATAGTAAAAAGCACCCCATGCCTCAATTTGCCGCCAACCTCTCGATGCTCTATCCGGAGCTCGACTTTCTTGACCGCTTCGAAGCCGCCTCGAAAGATGGCTTCAAGGCCGTCGAATATCTGTTCCCTTATGCCTTCGACCGCAACGAGATTGCTGCGCGCCTGAAGCACAACGGCCTGCAGCAGGTGCTCTTCAACGGCCCCCCGGGCAACTGGGACGGCGGCGAGCGCGGCCTTGCCTGCCTGCCGGGCCGCGACGCCGAGTTTCGCGAAGGCATGGCCAAGGCCATCGACTACGCCGCGGCGCTCGACTGCCCGCGCATCCACATCATGGCGGGCCTGGTGCCCGAGGGCCTGGAACGCGAAGCCGTGCAGCCTGTGTATGTGGACAACCTGCGCTGGGCCGCCGCCGAAGCCGCCAAGGCGGGCCGCGACGTGCTGATCGAGCCGATCAACACGCGCGACATTCCGCGCTTCTTTCTGAACCGGCAAGACCACGCGCACGAAATCGTCGACATGGTGGGCGCGCCCAACCTCAAGGTGCAGATGGATCTTTACCACTGCCAGATCGTCGAAGGCGACGTGGCCATGAAGATCCGTAAGTACCTGCCGACCGGCCGCGTGGGCCACATTCAGATTGCCGGCGTTCCAGAGCGCCACGAGCCCGACATCGGCGAGCAGAACTACCCATACCTGTTCGACCTGATCGACGAAGTCTCGGCGCAGTGCGGCTGGCAGGGCTGGATCGGCTGCGAATACCGGCCCAGCCGCGGCATGGAACCCGGCGGCACTTCGGCCGGCCTGGGCTGGCTGCGGGCACTGCAACAGCACGCATGAAGCTCGAGTCCGTGCGCATTCCGACGCGGCTGCGAGGCTTTGCCGCGGGCGATGCGCAGGTGTTCGACGTGACCTTGGCCGGCGACCGTGTGCAGGCCGTCGTGCCGAGCGCGTCGCAGTCGAGCGCGCGTGGCACCTTGCTGAGTGCGTTGGTCGAAGCGCACGCGCACATCGACAAGAACTACACCGTGCAGGAGGTCGGCGCGGCCGAGGGCAACCTGTTCGCGGCCATCGAACGCATGGACAAGCACCGCGCGGGCTGGACCGGCGAAGCGCTGCGACCGCGCATGGCACGCGCGCTGCACGACGCCTGGCAATCAGGCACGCGCGCGCTGCGCACGCACATCGACTGGGTGCAGGCCGAGCCGCCGGCCGCGCTCGCAGTGTTCGAAGCCTTGCGCCATGAATGGCGCGGGCGCATCGAGCTGCAGTTCGTCTCTCTCACCCCGCTGGATCTGTTTGCGGACCTCGACGCCGGCGAGCGCATCGCGCGCGAGGTAAAACGCGCGGGCGGCACGCTCGGTGCCTTCGTCTATCGCAACGAAGGCCTGCTGCACAAGCTAGGCCGCGTTTTCGACCTGGCACAAGACCATGGCCTGGGTCTCGACTTTCATGTCGACGAAGGCCTCGACGCCGACGCGAGCGGCTTGCGCAGCATTGCGCAGTTGATTCGCGCGCGCGAGTTCCGGCGCGGCGTGGTCTGCGGCCACTGCTGCTCGCTGACCGCCCAGGACGATGCGGTGGCCAACGAAACGCTGGCACTGTGCGCCGGCGCGGGTCTTCACATCGTTTCGCTGCCGACCACCAACCTGTACCTCCAGGGTGCCTGGGACCGCACGCCCGTGCAACGCGGCATCACGCGCATCCACGAGGCGGCGGCACGGGGCTTGCGTGTGAGCCTGGCAACGGACAACGTGCAGGACGCCTTCTATCCTTATGGCAGCTACGATCTTCTGGAAACCTTCGGCCTTGGCGTGCAAATGGCGCACCTCGCACCCGCGGGCGAATGGTTCGATGCGATCACCGTCAGCCCCGCGAAGGCGCTCGGCCTTGCGTGGGACGGACGCATTGCGCCGGGCTGCCCCGCCGACCTGGTGCTGCTCGCGGCCACCGATGAGCATGAACTCATCGGACCGCGCGGGCGCCAACGCACCGTAATCCGTGCCGGTCAAATTCTGGAGCAAACACAATGAAAAGCACGACGAGTATGGGCAAGCCAATGGCCAACTACGCCGCCGCCAAGCGCGTGGGCGATTTCGTCTTCATGAGCGGCGTGGTCGCGGTCGATCCGGCCACGCGACGCGCTGTGGCCGGCTACGACGCCATCCCCGAAGAAGCCCGCACGGCCTTGCAGGGCGTGGGCTATGCCACGGGCCAGATGTCGGTCGACATCTTCGAAGCGCCCATCGTGGCGCAGAGCTGGTTCGTGCTCGAACGCATCCGCCAGATTGCCGCCGAGCACGGCGGCACCATGGAAGACGTGGTCAAGCTGGTGCAGTACTTTCGGCACCTGCCGCACTATGCGTTCTACAACCGCGTGCGCGGGCTGTTCTATCCGGGCGAGCCGCCGGTGAGCACGGTGGTCGAGGTGTCGCGCTTCCTGCCGGGCGACGAAGTGCTGGTGGAAGTGGAAGCCACCATGTACCTGCCGCAGCACCGGCCTATTTGACGCCCGCGCCCTTCAGCAGGAATTCGGTCACCTGCTCGATCAGGTAGCGCCGGTCCCTGTCGTCGCCGTCTTGCGCAACGTTGCGAAAGTACGCGGCCTGCGTGGCGTGGTCGGCATAGAACTGCGTCACGGCCCAGATGTGGAACAGCACCAGCATCGGGTCGGCCTTGTCCATCAGGCCCTGGTTCATCCAGTTCTGGATCACGGCGGCGGCCTGGTCGGTGCGCTGCTTGCTCGTGTCCATCATGCTGTTGAGCACGGGGGCGCCGTGCATCATCTCGGCCGTAAAAATACGCGAGCGCAGCGGGTGCTCGAACGAGAACACCATCTTCCGGTGGATCAGGTCGCCCAGCACCTTGCGCGGGCCGAAGGCCTCGTCCGCAAAGCCGAACACCACGATCCAGTCGTTGAGAATGTCCTGCAGGATCTGGCGGTACAGCGCTTCCTTGCTCTCGATGTAGTAGTGCAGCTGCGCCTTCGAAAGCCCAGCCTTGTCGGCAATCGCCTGGGTGGATGCGCCCGCCAGTCCCTCACTGGCAAACACCTCGATGGCGGCCTGGTTGATGACGCCGAGCACCTGCGTGTATTTGCGCGAACGGCCGCGCGTGGCGGGCGCCTCGCCGATGCTTTCGTCGGTAGTGCCGATTGCGGGCCGCGCATTCACAGCTGCAGTACCAGTTCCTGGCCCTTGGCGCGCGAGCAGCACAGGGCCACTTTCGTGCGGCGCTCGGTGCCCGTGAGGCAGAAGTCGCGGTGCTCCGCGCCTTCGCCGTCTCCTTCGACCACGCAGGTACCGCACAGGCCCTGCTGGCATGACACCGGAATGTCGATGCCGACTTCATGCAGTGCATCGACGGCGGTCTGGTCGGCCGCCACCGGCACCGTGATGCCGCGCTGCGCGAGCTTCAGCGTGAAGGGCAGGCCGGTGCTGGTGTTCGCATCGGCCGGCGCGGCGAAGTATTCGGCGTGCAGCGCGTCTTCGGGCCAGTGCGCAGCCGCTTCGCGCACCGCCTTCATGAAGCCGCCGGGGCCGCAGACGTACAGGTGCGTGCCGGGTGCACGCTCGGCCAGCAGCGCACGCAGGTCGATGCGCTGCGTGGCATCGCCCTGGTCCAGGTGCAGCCGCAGGTGCGGTGCGAGCGTCGGCGAATGCAGTGCGTCTGCAAAGGCCAGGTGCTCTTCGCTGCGCGCGAACACGCACAGGGTGAAGTTGGCGCCGCGTGCCGCAAGCGCTTGGGCCATGGCCAGCAGCGGCGTCATGCCGATACCGCCGGCCAGCAGCAAGTGCCGCGTTGCCGCTTCGCGCAGCGGAAAGGTGTTGCGCGGCGCGCTGATGGCCAGCAGGTCGCCCTCGCGCACGCGCTCGTGCATCGAGGCCGAGCCGCCGCGGCTTTGGGCCTCGCGCTTCACGCCGATCACGTACGAGGCGGCATTCGACGGCGCATCGGAAGACCATCGCGCCAGCGAGTATTGGCGCGAGAAGCCCCCGGGCATGAACACATCGATGTGCGCGCCGGCTTCATAGCCCGGCAGTCCACGGCCCCACGGATGCGCCAGCTCGAAAGCCAGAATTTCCGGCGTCTGCCGCGAGATGCGTTCGACGCGGACGGTGAGCATGCGTTCAAGGCTCATGGTGTGTGTCTCCCTGGCTAGATGCTCTGCAGCTTGCGCGACACGCGTTCGATGAAATGGATGCGGTCGCGTTCGGTGACTGCGTTCATGTCGTGCAGCTGCAGCCACGTGACCTTGCAGCGCCACGCAAACAGCGCCCGCAGCGCGCGCGTGAAGAGCCGTCGGCCCGGGTCGCCGATGAGCATCACGAACCAGCGCGGCGAGCCGCCCGTGGTC
The DNA here is from genome assembly GCF_037203865.1 of Variovorax sp. CCNWLW186. NCBI lineage: Bacteria > Pseudomonadati > Pseudomonadota > Betaproteobacteria > Burkholderiales > Comamonadaceae > Variovorax > Variovorax sp. CCNWLW186. The sequence goes on from NZ_JBBCBO010000026.1 coordinate 5,135, forward strand.
ACCACCGTCAACCGCCGGATGTGCCGCATGCCCGACTTGGCAACCTGCCCCTTGCGCTCTGCGGGGAGGAACGCAACGCCGGGCAGCCACACGCGCTCGAGCCAGCCCTTGAGCATGGACGGCGGTCCATGAAACCAGGTGGGGTAGACGAACACCAGGTGCTCGGCCCACAGCAGCGCTTCGACATGGGGCTTCACGCGTTCGCGGATGAGTTCGGGGTTGTCCAAGTAGGCGATGCGCTCTTCGCGCGTCAGCGTCGGGTCGAAGCCCTCGGCGTACAGATCGATGGCCTTGACGGGGTGCCGCGGCTCCAGCGCCGCAAGGGCCGTGCGGTAGAGCGCGTGGTTGAAGCTCTCAGGGTTCGGATGGCAGTGGACGACGAGCGTTTTCATGAAAGAGAGGGCCGGTTCGCCTGTCGGCGAGACGGGGTCAGAGCCCAGGGAACAAAGAGCCGCGCAGTGCCTTATGGCAACCCAGGCGCCGGCATCTGACCCCGGCGCAAGCCCCGCGCGGCCCGCGGGAAAAAACCGAGCCGCTTATTTGCCGGCGAGCTTCTTGCGAACGTCGAGCCCGACGCCCTTGTTGACGAACTGCGTGGTCACGACCTTCGAAAGGTCGATCTCGCCGGGCTTGTACAAACCGGCCTTCACCATCTTGTCGTAGAAGTCCTTCACACGTGCTTCGTCCATCGCGCCAATGCCCTTGGTGAGCGATTCGCCGCTGTCGACAATGCCCATCTTCTTCATGAGTTCGATGGAGCCCTGCGATGCGGCCACAGGCGAGTCGGGGTTGATCTTGGCGATCATCTCGTTGGCTGCCTTGTTGTCGCCGTAGAGATAGTTGTTCCAGCCGATGATCGAGGCCTCGACAAACTTGCGCACGGTTTCGGGCTTGGTCTTGACGAGGTCGGCGCGCGTTTCGATGGTGGTCGAGTAGGTCGAAAAGCCGTTGTCGGCCAGCAGCTGCACCACGGGGTCGAAGCCGGCCTGCGCCTTGATCGACAGCGGCTCCGAGATGGCGTAGCCTTGCTGAATAGACTTCTTGTCGGCCAGGAACGGGCCCACGTTGAAGGTGTAGGGCTTGAGCTGCGAATCCTTGAAGCCGTGCTCCGACTTCATCCACTGCCAGAAGCTGAACTGGCCGTCCTTGCCGATGAAGGCGACGGGGGCCTTGGCCATGTCCTTGAAGGTGTCGAAGCCCTGGCCCGGGTGCGCAAACATGGCCTGCGGATCTTTCTGGAAGAAGGCCGCAACCACGACGGTGGGCACGCCGTTCTTCACGTTGTCGAAGGACTGCAGCAGGTTGCCGGTCATCAGAAAGTCGACCTTGCCGGCCGGCAGCATCGGCCGGTTGTTGACCATGGGGCCGCCCTGCTGAATGTCGACGTCGAGCCCGTATTTCTTGTAGGTGCCGTCCACCAGTGCCTGGTAGAAGCCGCCGTGGCCGGCCTGCGCTTTCCAGTTGGTGGCAAACACCACTTTTTCCTGCGCCTGTGCGGCGAAGGCAGCGGCCGCGAGGGCAAGGGCTAGAGCAAGCGGACGGATGGTCAGAGCGGGAACGCGCATGGCAGTGGACTCCTGGGTTGAATGCTGCGGGGGATTTTCATGTCAGCGGGCGTCTGATGGAACTTTTGGGCGCCGTTTTTGGAGGTGCTGTTGTTCTTGGCGCTGTGTTCAGGGCGTGTGCAAAGGCCACCGGGTACTCCCCTCCGCGAATGTCCCCCGGGGCTGCGCCCCTCCTCCTTTATTTCGCTGCGCGGAGCACCCGATGCCCTGTGCACTTGGGCACGCGGCGGGTGCGCACCACGAACAGCTGCCCTCGAGACCAACGCCGCCAAAGACAAAGCACGACGTCATTTCAACGCTCCACAGCCATATCGGGAGTCCAGCCGCGCGTCTTTCCAGGGTTCATCAAACCCATAGGATCGCTGCGCTTCTTGAACTCGATCTGCTGCGTGTCGATGGTCTTCATTCCGCCGTCCTCGATGGTGAACACATGCGGATTGAAGATCTGGCAGCCGCCCTGCGATTCGATCTCGCGAATCACTTCGTACTGGTGGGCCTCGCCCTTCCATCGCACCAGCAGGATGCCGAAGGTGCCGCATTCGCCGCCGGCGCGCGCAAAGTCCTGGTGCTGCAGAACGTCGTCACCGAAGATTTGCAGATGGCGCTCGACAACTGCCGGGTCGAATGGTTGGGCGTAGGCGACTTGCAGGTACGTCCAGCCGCGGTCGGCCTTCAGCGCCTGCAGGGTGGTGTGGTTGAACGCGCATTCATAGGCGGGCGGCAGACCGTCGGCGAGCAGCTCGGCCTCCGTGCCGGCGACAGAGATCGTGCCGCCGTGCGTATTGGCCAGCGCGCGGAAATCCGCCATCGATTCGGGCGAGACCATGGTGAAAACCGCATGCCGGTTGCTTGGGAAGCGGTCGCGCATCGCCGTGTAGTAGGGCGAAAAGCGCGCTTCGACGGTCGAGAGCAAGAAGATGTCCAGCGTCGGCGCCTGCGCGGCAATGCCGAAGTCGAGTGCGCCGCGGTATGTGTCGAACAGCACCGTGCAGTGCACCCATTCGACTGCCGGGTTTAGCGCCACCTCCACGTCGAGGATCACGCCGTTGGTGCCGTAGGCGTGGTGCACCTGCTGGATTTCGTCGCCGTGCAGCTCGATGGTGCGCGGCTCGCGCTCCACCGTCATCACGCGCGCGCGCAGCAGGTTGCCCGGGTCGCGAAGGATGCCGTGGCGGAAGGAGCCGATGCCGCCGAAGCCGCCCGCGATGAAACCGCCGATGCTGGCCACATGCCAGGTCGAGGGCCACATGCGCAGCGCCTGGCCTGTCTCGCGCGCGGCAAGGTCGATGTCGTGCATGCGCGCGCCGGCCTCCACGCGCATGCGGCCCGGCTGGATGTCGAGCACGCGGCACATCTGCGTTACGTCGAGCACGATGCCGCCTTCGAGCGGCACGCACTGGCCGTAGTTGCCGGTGCCTCCGGCGCGCACGGTGAGCGGCAGCTTCCACTTGGCGGCCACGGCCGCGGCCTGGCGCGCATCGTCCTCGGTGCTGACCTTCACGACGAGGTCTGCCACGCAGCCCGCGAGCTGCGCGGTGAGGATGGGGCTGTACCAGTAGAAGTCTTTCGACAGCTGCTTGCGTTGGTTTGGCGCGGTAATGACGTTGAGCCCGCGCAGGTCCGCATGCAGGGCGCTCCAGTCGACTTGCGCTGCTGCCATGGTGCTAGCGTTCACGGCGCATTTCGCTTTCATGCCAATGGCCGAGCACCAGGCGCGACAACGCAGCGAACACGATGAAGACCACGATACCGAGCAGCGACACCAGCAGCAGCGCCGCGAACATCATCGGGATCTCGGTGCGAAAGCTTGATTCGAGAATGCGCGAAGCCAACCCCGTTTCCTTGCCCGCCGTACCTGCCGTGAACTCGGCCACCACCGCGCCGATCAGGCTCAGCCCGCCGGCAATCTTCAGGCCCGCCATGAAGTACGGCAGCGCACTGGGCGCGAGCAGGTAGCGGAAGGTCTGCCAGGGCGAGGCCTTGTAGAGCTGGAACAGGTCGCGCAGATTGCTGTCGGCGCTTTTCAGGCCGACGACGGTGTTCGACAGGATCGGAAAGAAAGCCACGATCCATGCGCAGAGCAACAGCGCCGCGGTGGTGCTCGAGACGTAGATCAATATCAGCGGCGCAATTGCGATGATCGGCGTTACCTGCAGGATCACGGCAATCGGGAAAAGGCCGATCTCCACCCACTTGAAGAGCGCGAACGCAATCGCCAGCAGCACACCGCCGACGATGGCCGCGGCCAGCGCCAGCAGCGTGAGCTTGACCGTGAACCACAGCGCGCTTGAAAGCGACGCCCAGTTGTCGAACAGCGTGCGCAGGATGAGCGAAGGCGCGGGCAGGATGTAGTGCGGAATGTTGTTGGCGCGCACCATCCATTCCCATGCCAGCAGCAGCGCAATGACGATGGCCGCCGGCACCACGATGCGCAGCACCGAATCGCGCCGGCGCAGCTTGTCTTCATGCGCGCGCAGCATTGCTTCCGACGGCGCCGCATCGGCCGGGTCCGCCGCCACCTCGGCGGCGGGCGCCACGGGCTCAGTGATCGACGTCATGCAGCGCTCCGTGCAGGGATTGCGACACCGCCGTGCAGTGCGCGTTGTAGCGGCTCGAGGTGCGGAATTCTTCGCCGCGCGGGTACGGCTCATCGATGCGGATCTCGTCGATCACGCGGCCGGGGCGGGCGGCCATCACCACGATGCGATTGGAGAGATACACCGACTCGTACACGCTGTGCGTGACGAACACCACCGAGAAGCGATGTTCGCGCCAGATGGCGAGCAGGTCGTTGTTGAGCTTGATGCGCGTCATTTCGTCGAGCGCGGCAAAGGGCTCGTCCATCAGCAACAGGCGCGGATGCGTGACCAGCGCGCGCGCAATCGACACGCGCATCTTCATGCCACCCGAAAGCTCGCGCGGGTACACGTCGGCAAAGCGCGAGAGGCCGACCATCTCCAGCACTTGCTGCACGACCGGCGCGGCCGCATCGCGGCTCATGCCGGCCAGCTTGAGCGGCAGCCACACATTGTCGAACACCTTGGCCCACGGCATGAGCGTGGGCTCCTGGAACACGAAGCCCAGGTCGCGGTCGCTCTGCGTCTTTCCGGTGTTGGCGCCGGACCAGTGCATGTCGCCCGAGCTGAGCCGGGTGAGCCCGGCGATGAGCCTGAGTGCGGTGCTCTTGCCGCAGCCCGATGGGCCGAGAAAGCTGATGAAGTCGTGCTCGCCGATGTCGAGCGTCATGCCCTGCAGTGCGAGCGTGCCGTTGGCAAAGCGCTTGCTGACGTGGCGCAGGCTGACCAGCGGCGGAGTGGCGGTGGTGGAGCTCATTTCCAGGCGGGCTCGTTGGCAAGGCGCGAAAGCGGAAAGCGGTCGACCTCGTGCAGCAGCTCGACGAAGCGCCGGCCCACATGGTCGAGCACCGCGGCGCCCTTATCGGCAGTGGCGCGCGTGGCATCGCCGGCGGCCCCCGCAGGGTTGATGTCGTGCATCTGCCAGCCGAGCTTGCCGCTGGGCGTGATCGAGAGAAACTTGTTTTCAGCGGCCAGCTGCTCGGTCATCGAGCTGAAGTTCTGGAACTGGTCCTTCCGCACGTAGTCGGGCGTGAGGTGCAGCATCACCGAGCTTTCGAGGTCGCCCGCGTGAATGCCGTGCTTGCCCTCGTGCGGGGTGAACAGGCCTTCGGGCAGGCCCAGCGTGTACCAGTTGGCGGCCACGACCATCATGCCGTGTTCCTCGCGCAGGTCGCGCGCTACGATGTCCATCACGCTCATCTGGCCGCCGTGGCTGTTGTAGAGCACCAGCTTGCGCACCCCGGCTTTTGCAACGCAGGCGCCGATGTCCTTCCACAGCGAGATCAGCGTGTTCGCGGACACGGTGAGCGTGCCCGGGTAGCGCGAGTGCTCGTTGCTCTTGCCGTAGGGCACGGTGGGGAGAAACAGCACCGGCAGGTCATCCGGCAGGTGCGGGAGGGTGGCGCGCACCATGCCGTCGATGGTGGCCGTGTCGGTCGACATGGGCAGATGGGGCCCGTGCTGTTCGGTGGCGCCGACCGGCAGCACGGCAATGAGCCGTTCACGGTCGAGGCGGGAGAACTCTTCGCTGGTCAGGTCGGACCAGAAGCGGCTGCGCAGGGGGACCGGGTTCATCGTGGCGTACCTCGTGGTGACGGGCAATCAGGGCGGGATGATGGTCTAAATTATCCAATCGGTCAAAAAAAGATGAGTCGGTAGTTACCCAGACAGGCCGATCACCCAAAAACAACTGCCCCAAACCAAAGCGGCCGGTCTGATTCAGCGCTTGACCACATAGCGAGTCACCACGGGCGGCGACTCGCCGATGTGAAACGCCAGCCGCCGTTCGCGCAAGGCCATGTCGGCAGCCGTGGCGCGGTTGAAGCGGCGCAGGTGGTCGGTCCAGCTTTCGTCGACGATCTCTTCCACGTAGCGGCCGGGCTCCGAGATGTCGTGCAGCAGTTCCCAGCCGATGGCGCCCTGGCCGAGCCGTGCGCGGCGCGTCTGGTGCATCACGAGGTGGAAGGCCGCCGCGCGTGCCGGGTCGATCATGTATTCGATGGTGATGACCACGCGGCCGTTTTCTTCGGGCGTTTCCGCGGGCGGGCCCGCCGCCCATCCGGCGCGCGCGGGGCTCATGTCGGCCTCTTCGCCCGAGACGTCGGTTACCCAGCGCAGCGCCGCCAGCATCATCAGCGTGCCGCTCACCGCGGCAATTTCGAGGCTGGAGCGCAGGTTGGTGACGGTGGCCACCTGGCCCCACAGCGCCGCGCCGATCGCGCTCGCACCCATGATGGCCATCTGGTAGGTGGACATGCCGCGTGCGCGCACCCAGTCGGGCAACGCGAGCTGCGCCGACACCGAGAGCGAATTGGCCACCGTGATCCACGCCATGCCGCCGAAGAACATGGCAGGCACCGCAACCCACGCGTTGGGCGCAAAAGCCATCACCCCGGTGGCGAGCGACTGCAGCACCGTACCGCGCAGCACCAGCTGGTCGCGCCCCAGCGCCTGGCGCAGCCGCGGCAGGAACAGCACCGCGACGATCGCGCCCGAGCCCATGGCGGCCAGCAGCAGCGTGAAGGTGCCCGCGCCGCCGCCCTCGAGGTTGCGCGCCAGGAGCGGCAGCAGCGCAAGCAGCGCGGTGGAGTGAAAGAAGAAGATCGTGATGCGCGAGAGCACCGCCCGCATGCGCTGCGACTGCCAGACGAACTGCACACCCACGCGCATGGCGCTGATGAGCCGCTCGCGCCCCAGCGGATTGGGCTTGTGCTCGCGCCGCCAGCGCAGCACCACGAAGCCCGAGGCCACCGACAGCACCGCGTTGAGCGCAAACACCCAGACGCTGCCCGCGCTGGCAATCAGCATGCCGGCCGTGAGCGGGCCGATGATGCGCGAGGCATTCATCGCAATGCCGTTCAGGCCCAACGCCGCCGGCAGCTGCGGCCGCGGCACCAGCTCAGGCACGATGGCCGAGAACACCGGCCAGCGCAGCGCCAGGCCGATGCCGTTGGCGAAAGTGAGTGCCAGCAAAAGCGGTGCGGTCATCATGTCCAGCGCAATGGCCGCGCACAGCACGATGGCCGTGCCCGCCAGCCAGAACTGCGTGGCCACCAGCCAGCGCCGGCGGTCCAGGATGTCGGCCAGCGCCCCGCTGGGCAGCCCCAGCAGGAACACCGGCAAGGTGGAGGCCGACTGCACCAGCGCCACCCAGATGGGCGAGGTGGTCAGCGAAGTCATCATCCACGCCGCCGCCACGTCGCTCATCCACATGCAGATGTTGGCGATGAGCCAGGTGCTCCACAGCATGCGGAACACGGGCAGCTTGAGCGGCTCCAGCGCCGCGAACTTCGGCGGCTGCGGCCGCGCGGGGGGAATGGGTGTCTCTTCGGGGGAAATCGGTGGCATGTCGCCCGATTGTGCCTATCCCCTGTCGCTGCGCGCCAGGCGGTGTTCGAGCCGCCGCAGCATCGTGGTGAGCATCAGCGTCATCACCCAGTACACCACCGAAATCGCAAGGTACGGCTCCCAGTAGCGCGCATAGGCGCCGGCCACCGTGCGTGCGGCGTAGGCCAGTTCGGCCAGGCCGATGGCCGAGACCAGCGACGTGTCTTTGAGCAAGGCGATTGCGTTGTTGCCCAACGGCGGCAGCATGCGGCGGAAGGCCTGCGGCAGCACCACGTAGCGCATGACCTGCGCGGGCGTGAAGCCGATCGACCGGCCCGCATCGAACTGTCCGCGCGAAATCGACTGGATGCCGGCGCGGAACACTTCGGAGATGTAGGCCGCCGAATTGAGCGTGAGCGCCACCACGCCCGAAATGAGCGCGCCGTGTTCCTGCTTGAGCGTGCGCGCCAGGTCGCCGTCGATCAGGAGGCCCGTGCTCGGGTGAATGAACACCGGCATCACCGCGAAGTGGATCAGCAGGATCTGCACAAAGAGCGGCGTGCCGCGAAAGAAGCTCACGTACACCGTGGCCGGCCAGCGCAGGAAGAACCGCGCAACCCACGTCCAGGGCGCATGACGCGGCTGCGCGAGCCGCGCCAGCGCCAGGCACAGGCCCCAGCTTGCGCCCAGCAGCACGCACACCACCGTCATGCGCAGCGTCATCCAGGCGCCTTGCCAGAACAGGTCTTTGTATTCGACCAGGATGTCCCAGCGGAACCATCCGAACAACAGGATCGGCTGTTCCATCTAGTGCTCCCTTGCGCCCGGGCCGGACGTGCTGCTGCTCATCGGGCGTTCGGGTCCTTGTTGAACCACTTCTTGTAGATCGTGTTGTAGCTGCCGTCGGCGCGAATGGCGGCCAGGCCGGCCGTGAGCTTGTCGAGCAGCGCCTTGTCGCCCTTCTTCACCACGATGCCGAAGCCCTCTTCAGGGAAGGACTTGTCGTCGATGGTCTTGAGTTCGGGGTTCTGCGCCACGCGGTAGGCGATCACGCCGTTGTCGCCCATGGCGGCATCGACGCCGCCGCCGGCCAGCTCCGAAATGATGAGCGGCGTGCTCTCGAAGCGGCGGATGTTGGGGCTGGTCTTGCCGAACTCGCGCGAGGCGATGTCGTCGGCGGTGGAGGCGCTCACCACGGCAATCTTCTTGCCGGCAAGATCCTTCAGCGACGCGACCGTGCTGCTCTTGGGCAGTGCGATGAGCTGTCGCGCCGCAAAGTAGGGCGGCGTGAAGTCGTAGCTCTGCTTGCGCTTGTCGTTGATGGTCACGCCCGAAATCACCAGGTCGACGTCGCCGTTGTTGAGCGCGCCGAAGATGCCGGTGAACGGCGTGTTGACCACCTTGATCTTCAGGCCCTGCTGCTTGGCAATGGCGTTGATGATGTCGATGTCGAAGCCGACGATCTGCTTGTCCTTGTTCTCGAAGGCGAAGGGCGCGTAGGTGGCGCTGGAGGCCACGGTGAGTTCGCGGTTCTGTGCCTGGGCGCCGAAGGCGAGCGTGGCGGCGGCAAGGCCGAGCGCCAGGGCGCGGCGGATGGAGTTCATGCGGGGTCCTCTTCCTCTTGTTCCGCCAGCTGGCGGCATCTATATGTATGGGGTGGGCGGGAATTCTAGGTTGCAGCTAGCGTGCCAAGTGCCCGAGCGGCCAGGCGCTGCTGGCCTTCACTTCGCCCAGCGAGAAGCTGGTGTGCAGGTCTTTCACGTTCGGCAGGTTCATGAGGTGCTGGCGCGCGAAGGCCGAAAAGCTGTCCAGGTCCTGCGCCACCACCTGCAGCTCGAAGGTGCCGGTGCCGCTGATGTAGTGACAGGCCACCACCTCGGGCAGCTTGCGGATGGCGTCCTCGAGTTGCTGGGTGGCGTCGTGCGTCACACGTTCGGTGTCCACTCGCACGAAAGCGAGCACGCCAAGCCCGATCTTGTGGCGGTCGATCTCGGCGTGGTAGCCCTTGATGAAGCCGGCTTCTTCCAGCGCGCGCACCCGGCGCCAGCAGGGTGCGGCCGAAAGGCCTACGCGCTGCGCAAGCTCGGCATTCGTCAGGCGGCCATCGGCCTGCAGTTCTTGCAGGATTGCAAGGTCGAACTTGTCAATGCTTTCCATAAGTACCGATATTAAGCAAGATTCTTTCTAAAAGGCGTTTTTTTGAGGCGAAGAACGCAAACACCTGTCGCTGGCCCCGGCATACACTTTGCGTGATCATGGGCCCGCGCCCGACCCGGGCACAGACCCACACCCATCAGCCAGGCCCACAAGGCCCTGCCACACGGAGACAGACAAACATGAACGCACCGCTGCCCGAGCACATCCGCAAGGCGCTGGAAACCGTCACGCTCGACGACAAATACAGCCTCGACTACGGCCGGGCCTTCATGAGCGGGGTGCAGGCGCTGGTCAAGCTGCCCATGCTGCAGCGGCTGCGCGACAAGCAGGCCGGCAAGAACACCGCGGGCTTCATCAGCGGGTATCGCGGCTCTCCGCTCGGCGGCTATGACCAGGCGCTATGGAAGGCCAGCAAGTTCCTGAAGGAACAGAACATCGTCTTCCAGCCCGGCGTGAATGAAGAGCTTGCCGCCACGGCGCTCTGGGGCACCCAGCAACTGGGCTTCTCGCCCGCGGGCACCAACAAGTTCGACGGCGTCTTCGGCATCTGGTACGGCAAGGGCCCGGGCGTGGACCGCTGCTCCGACGTCTTCAAGCACGCCAACATGGCCGGCACCACCGAATGGGGCGGCGTGATTGCGGTGGCAGGCGACGACCACATTTCGAAGAGCAGCACGGCCGCGCACCAGAGCGACCACATCTTCAAGGCCTGCGGCACGCCGGTGTTCTTTCCGGCCAATGTGCAGGAAATATTGGACCTGGGCATTCACGCCTTTGCGATGAGCCGCTTCTCGGGCATCTGGTCGGGCATGAAGACGATCCAGGAAATCGTCGAGTCGAGCGCCACGGCCATGATCGACCCGGACCGCGTCGAGATCGTCATTCCCACCGATTTCCAGATGCCGCCCGGCGGCCTGCACATCCGCTGGCCCGACCACGCGCTCGAGCAGGAAGCGCGGCTCATGCACTACAAGTGGTACGCCGCGCTGGCCTACATCCGCGCCAATCGGCTCAACCACAACGTGATCGAAGGCCCGAACGATCGCTTTGGCATCATGGCCAGCGGCAAGGCCTACAACGACACCCGGCAGGCGTTGATCGACCTCGGCTTGGACGACGCCACCTGCCGCCAGTTGGGCATCAGGCTGCACAAGGTGGGGGTGGTGTGGCCGCTGGAGGCGCAGCTCACGCGCGACTTTGCCACCGGCCTGCAGGAAATCCTGGTGGTCGAGGAGAAGCGCCAGGTCATCGAATACCAGCTGAAGGAAGAGCTCTACAACTGGCGCGCCGACGTTCGGCCCAACGTGCTCGGCAAGTTCAACGAGCTCGACGGCGATTTCTCCGGCGGCGAATGGGCCATGCCCAACCCCACCGCCAACACGCTGCTGCGCGCAAATGCCGACCTGAACCCCGCGCTCATCGCCAAGGCCATTGCCCAGCGCCTGCGCAAGCTCGGGATCCTGGACCAGGCCGGCGCCGACATGCATGCGCGCATCGATGCGCAGATCGCCATCCTCGAAGCCAAGGAGCGCTCGATGGAAGTGCTCAAGGTGGGCGGCGTGCAAGGCGCGGACCGCCAGCCTTGGTTCTGCTCGGGTTGCCCGCACAACACCAGCACCGTGGTGCCCGAAGGCTCTCGTGCCATGGGCGGCATCGGCTGCCACTTCATGGCGACCTGGATGGACCGCTCCACGATCGGCTTCACGCAGATGGGCGGAGAGGGCGTGCCGTGGGTGGGCCAGCAGCCCTTCACCACCGACCAGCACATCTTCGCGAACCTGGGCGACGGCACGTATTTCCACAGCGGCCTGCTTGCCATTCGCCAGAGCATTGCCGCGGGCGTGAACATCACCTACAAGATTCTCTACAACGACGCGGTGGCCATGACCGGCGGCCAGCAGGTCGGCGAGCGGCCCGAGGGCCACTCGGTGCTGCAGATTGCCGAAAGCCTGCATGCCGAAGGCGCGAAGAAGGTCGTCATCGTGACCGACGAGCCTGAGAAGTACGAAGGCGTGACCATCCCCGGCGACCATGTGGCGGTGAAGCACCGCGACCTGCTCGACGAGATTCAGCGCGAGTTCCGCGAGATTGTCGGCACCACCGCCATCATCTACGACCAGACCTGCGCCACCGAGAAGCGCCGCCGCCGCAAGCGGGGCACGGCCGTCGATCCGGCCAAGCGCGTGGTCATCAACGACCTGGTCTGCGAAGGCTGCGGCGACTGCAGCGTGAAAAGCAACTGCCTGTCGGTGGAGCCGCTCGAAACCGAGTTCGGCCGCAAGCGCACCATCAACCAGAGCAGCTGCAACAAGGACATGAGCTGCCTCAAGGGCTTCTGCCCGAGCTTCGTCACCGTTGAAGGCGGGCAGCTCAAGAAGAAGACGAAGAACAAGGCCGATACGCCGCTCGAACTCGGCCCGCTGCCCGAGCCGGCCGTGCCGGTGCTGGCGCGCGACCAGGTGTGGGGCATCGTGGTCGCCGGCGTCGGCGGCACGGGCGTGATCACCATCGGCCAGCTGCTGGGCATGGCGGCGCACATCGAGGGCAAGGGCATCGTCACGCAGGACGCGGCCGGCTTGGCACAGAAGGGCGGCGCCACCTGGAGCCATGCGCTCATCGGCGAATCGCAGGACGCGATTCGCACCACGCGCGTCGGCACCGCCGCGGCCGACCTCATTCTGGCGGCCGATCCGCTGGTGGCGGTGAACGCCGAAACCCTGGCGCGCATGCGCGAAGGGCGCACGCACGTGGCGCTCAATACGCACAGCACGCCCACGGCCGCTTTTGTGCGCAACGCCAACTGGGTCAATCCGCAAGACGACTGCGCGAACCAGATCGCACGCGTCGTGGGCACCGATGCGCTCGGCACCTTCGACGCGGACGCGGCCGCCACCACGCTGATGGGCGACAGCCTCTACGCCAACCCGATGCTGCTGGGCTTTGCCTGGCAAAAGGGCTGGATCCCGCTGGCGCTCGAGTCGCTGTTGCGCGCCATCGAACTCAACGCCGTGGCGGTCGAGAACAACAAGACCGCCTTCGCCTGGGGCCGCCAGGCGGCCGCCAACCCGGGCGCGCTGCAAAAGCGTGTGCGCCCCGGCCAGGTCATCGAGTTCAAGAAGCGTGAAACCGTCGAAAGCCTGGTGGCGCGCCGGGCTGAATTCCTGGCGGGCTACCAGAACGCGGCCTATGCCGACGAATACCGCCAGTTCGTGGGCAAGGTGCAGCAGGCCGAATCGGCGCTGGGCAAGACCGCGCTGACCGAAACGGTCGCCCGCTACCTGTTCAAGCTGATGGCGTACAAGGACGAATACGAAGTGGCGCGCCTGCACACCGACCGCAGCTTCCTGGACCGGGTCGAGGGCATGTTCGAGGGCGAGATGGGCAAGGACTTCAAGCTCAACTACCACCTTGCGCCGCCCATCATCGCCAAGAAGAACACCAAGGGCGAGCTGCAGAAGCAGCAATTCGGCCCGTGGATGCTCTCCGGCTTCAGGCTGCTGGCGCGGCTCAAGGGCCTGCGCGGCACGACCCTGGACATCTTCGGGCGCACCGAAGAGCGCAAGACCGAGCGCGCGCTCATTGGTGAATACCGCGCGAGCATCGAAGAGGTGATTGCCGGCCTGCACGCCGAGAACCACGCCCTGGCATTGGAGATTGCCAGCCTGCCCGAGCAGATTCGCGGCTACGGCCATGTGAAGGAGCGCAACCTGGCTGCCGCGCGCACCCGCTGGAGCGAACTGCTCGCCAAGTGGCGCAACCCGCAGACGGCGCAGCGCGTAGCGGCCTGATTCTTGGGAGCAGCCGGCCTCCGGCTGTACTGTGCTCCCGAAAAGATAGCGCCAGACGCGCGCCCCAAGCCCTGGAAAGCCCTGCCCGGCGCGCCGGATAAGCGCGCGGAGCGGGGCATTGCCACGAATACAATGCCCGCTGCTGTGCGCGGCCGATGCCGCTTCACGCTCTGACTCGCGGCCTTTTCCACGGGGCCGCGGAACCGCGGGCCCGTTCCGCGCTTCTGACATTCCTCTTCTCTCTGCTGGAGACTCTCTTGTTCATTTCCTCTGCTTTCGCCCAAACCGCGCCCGCTGCTTCCGGCGGTGGCGACATGTTGTCTTCGCTCGGGAGCATGCTGCCCCTGGTGCTGATGTTCGTGGTGCTGTATTTCGTGATGATCCGCCCGCAAATGAAGCGCCAGAAAGAAGCCCGCGCCATGATCGAGGCGCTCGCCAAGGGTGACGAGGTGGCCACGGCCGGCGGCGTGCTCGGCAAGATCACTTCGCTCGGCGACCAGTACCTCGGCCTCGAGATCGCCAATGGCGTGGAGATCAAGATCCAGCGCAGCGCTGTGGTCCAGGTCTTGCCCAAGGGCGCCGTCAAGTAAGCAATAAATGCGTGGCCCGGCCTTGCGCTTTGTGGAGCAAGGCCTCAAGTCACGCCGTGTTTCGTTTCTGAAAAGCGCTCTCTCATGAACCGTTATCCGGTCTGGAAGTACGCGATCATCGTGATCGTGCTGCTTGTGGGGTTGATCTATTCCCTGCCCAATTTCTTCGGCGAGGCGCCTGCCGTGCAGGTGTCCGCGGCCAAGTCGACCGTCAAGGTCGACGCCGCCACCCAGGGCCGGGTCGAGGAGGCGCTGAAAACAGCCGGGCTCACGCCCGACCTGCTCACGCTCGAAGGCGGCTCGCTGCGCGCGCGCTTCGCCACGCCCGACGAGCAACTGAAGGCGCGCGACGTTCTGCAGCGCACGCTGGTGCCCGATGCGTCCGACCCGCCCTACGTGGTGGCGCTGAACCTGGTTTCGCGTTCCCCGGCGTGGCTCACGTCGCTGCACGCGTTCCCGATGTACCTGGGCCTCGACCTGCGCGGCGGCGTCGACTTCTTGCTGCAGGTCGACATGAAGGGCGCCATCGACAAGAAGGCCGAGTCGTTCGCGGGTGACCTGCGCACCACCTTCCGCGACAAGGGCATTCGCGGCACCTCGGTGAACCGCAACGGCCAGACCATCGAGGTCTCGTTCCGCGACGCGGCGGCGCTGCAAACGGCCAAGCAGCTCATCCAGGACCAGTTCCCCGATCTCGCGACCACCGAAGCGCAAGACGGCGCCAACTGGCGCCTCACCGCCACCATCAAGCCCGAGGCCGCCCGCCGGCTCCAGGACGCGGCGCTCAAGCAGAACATCACCACCCTGCACAACCGGATCAACGAACTCGGCGTGGCCGAGCCTGTGATCCAGCAGCAGGGCCTCGACCGCATCGTGGTGCAGTTGCCCGGCGTGCAGGACACGGCCAAGGCCAAGGACATCCTGGGCCGCACCGCCACGCTCGAAATGCGCCTGGTCGACGAAAGCGCAGAAGGCCGCGCGGCCGAACTGAGCGGCGGACCGGTGCCCTTCGGCTCCGAGAAATTCTTCGAGCGCAACGGCCGCCCGGTGATTGTGAAGAAGCAGGTGCTCGTCACCGGCGAAAGCCTCACCGATGCGCAGCCCGGCTTCGACCAGCAGAGCAACCAGCCGAAGGTCGACCTGACCATGGACGCCAAGGGCGGGCGGATCATGCGCGACGTGAGCCGCGAGAACTACAAGAAGCGCATGGCCATGCTGATCTTCGAAAAGGGCAAGGGCGAAGTGCTCACGGCCCCGTCGATCAACGGCGAACTCGGCAACCGCTTCCAGATTTCGGGCTCGATGACGGTGGCCGAAGCGGCCGACCTCGCGCTGCTGCTGCGCGCCGGCTCGTTGGCCGCGCCGATGGAAATCATCCAGGAACGGACCATCGGCCCAAGCCTGGGCGCCGACAACATCGAAAAGGGCTTCAAGAGCGTGATGTATGGCTTCCTGGCCATCATGGTGTTCATGTGCGCCTACTACGCGCTGTTCGGCCTGTTCTCGTCGATTGCGCTGGCCGTCAACCTGATGCTGCTGGTGGCCATTCTCTCGATGCTGCAGGCCACGCTCACGCTGCCCGGCATTGCGGCCATGGCGCTGGCCATCGGTGTGGCCATCGACTCCAACGTGCTGATCAACGAGCGCGTGCGCGAAGAGCTGCGCAACGGCGCCTCGGCGCAGGCCGCCATTCATGCCGGCTACGACCGCGCCTGGGGCACGATTCTGGACTCCAACGTGACCACGCTGATCGCCGGCATTGCGTTGCTGGCCTTCGGCTCGGGCCCTGTCCGCGGCTTTGCGGTGGTGCACTGCATCGGCATCGTCACCTCGATGTTCTCCGCCGTGTTCTTCTCGCGCGGTCTCGTGAACTTCTGGTACGGCAACAAGAAAAAGCTCAAGTCGGTGTCGATCGGCACCGTGTGGCGGCCCAAGACCGACGGCACCGCCGTGGCTGACGGCAAGTAAAGGTCAAGGACAAGCGCCATGGAATTCTTCCGCATCCACAAGACCATCCCGTTCATGCGCCATGCACTGGTGCTGAACATCATTTCCTTTGCCACCTTCGCGCTGGCGGTGTTCTTCCTGCTGCATCGCGGGCTGCACCTGTCGGTGGAGTTCACGGGCGGCACCGTGATGGAGGTGGCCTACCAGCAGTCCGCCGACATCGGCAAGGTGCGCGAGGCCGTCAGCAAGCTCGGCTATCCGGACGTGCAAGTGCAGAGCTACGGCACGTCGCGCGACGTGCAGATCCGCCTGCCGGCGCAAAAGGGCATGAGCTCCGACCAGCAAAGCGCGCAGGTCATGCAGGCGCTCAAGTCGGTCGACCCCTCGGCCACGCAGCGCGGCTTGGAAGTCGTCGGGCCGCAGGTGGGCGACGAGCTCACCACCAACGGGCTGAAAGCGCTCGGCATGGTGGTGATCGGCATCATGATCTACTTGGCGGTGCGCTTCGAATGGAAGTTCGCCGTGGCCACCGTGCTGGCCAACCTGCACGACGTGGTCATCATCCTGGGATTCTTCGCCTTCTTCCAGTGGGAGTTCTCGCTTGCGGTGCTGGCGGCGGTGCTCGCGGTGCTGGGGTATTCGGTGAACGAGTCGGTCGTGATCTTCGACCGGGTGCGCGAGAATTTCCGCCGCTACCGCAAGATGAGCACGGTGGGGATCATCGACAACGCGATCACCTCGACCATCAGCCGGACCATCATCACGCACGGTTCGACGCAGCTGGTGGTGCTTTCGATGTTCTTCTTCGGCGGCCCGACGCTGCACTACTTTGCCCTGGCACTGACCATCGGCATCTGCTTCGGCATCTACTCGTCGTGCTTCGTGGCGGCGGCCATCGCCATGTGGCTCGGCATCAAGCGCGAAGACCTCATCAAGGGCACCCCGGTCAAGCGCGACGGCGATTCCGAGGACGACCCGAACGCCGGCGCCGTGGTCTGACGGCACCGGATCGAACGAAAGTGCCGCGGGAAGTCAGCAACTGCAAGGAAGCTGATGCACACTTGTGCAGTTGCTTTTCCCGATGCAAGCTCTCGGCTGTTGCCGAATAGAGCTTCACCGGCCTTCCCGATCTTTCAATGAGTATTGCGCGGTCCGCCTCTTCCTTGCAGCTCGCACGCGAGACGCGTGAGCGTTTCGTGCTGGCGACCGGGAGCGTCATCGTTCCCCTGGCGCAGGCCATTCGGGACCGCCTGACCAGGCAGGCTTCGGAAGTCGGTAGCGCGCGCGCCATGCAGGAAAGCCGTGACGATTTCGTGGCATTCCAGGGGCAGGCCACGCAATGGGTTTCGCTGGCCCAGACCAGCTGGCGCAAGTCGGTGAACACGCCGGGTGCGGCGGCCGGCGCATCGTCCACAGGCGGGCTGCGGCTCGAACTGATCGGCGACGACGTGATGGAAAGCAACATCCTGTCGTCCCGCCTGGCGCAGGCGATCCAGGAAAAAGCGAGCTTCGAACTCAGCGACCTGCGGCTGCGCATCCAGCACCTCGAAGGCACCACCGAGCTGGACGCCCATGACGTGCTCAGGCCCGAAGCGCTGTCCAAGCTGCTGGTGGACCAGTGGCTGGCGGCCGGCTTGAGCCGCGCGCTCTGGGCCCGCGTGCAGGACACCGTGCAGCAGCTCCTGGTCGGCGCGGTCGTCAAGGCCTACGAAGACGCCAACGCGTTCCTGGTCTCCAAGGGCGTGATGGAGGAGATCGATCTCAAGAATTTCGTGCGCCGAACCGGCGGTTCCGGCGGCTCCAGCGGACCGGCGACGGTGCCCGGGTCGCCATATGCCGGCGGCGGTGCCAGCCAGGCTCCGGGTGCCGCCTCGCGCCATGGCTCGTCGGAAGCGTCGCCGCAAGCGCGGGGCTTTGCGCCGTCGGTGCCGCTCGCAACGACTGGCGGCTCGCCGCTGCTGCTTGCCCGCCAGCGCGCGCAGACGGCGTTGCTCAGCCTCAAGCGCTTTGTCGCCGCCCGCATCGGTGCGGCAGACATGCAGTCCACCATGTCTTCGTCGCCGCAGTCGGTCGCCGGAACGGACGGCAGCGCGCCCGCGGGCGGCGCCGGCGGGGGTGGCGGGGGCGGCGGCACTTCGCGGGCCGTTTCCAATACCTTTGCAGCCGTGATCGCCGATGCCGAAGCCGCCTACAGGATGGCCGCCACGCAGTACATGCAGAACAGCCCCGGCGATCAAGCCACCATGCTCCAGCAGGCGTCGGTCGATCTGCGTCGGCGCAGCGCCGAGATCAAGAAGCGCGCGCCCACTACGGCCGACAAGGCCACCGTCGAGATCGTGGCGCTCATGTTCCAGGCCATCCTCGCGGAGGAGCGCATTCCTTTCTCGGCCCGCGTGTGGTTTGCGCGGCTGCAGATGCCCGTGCTGCGCGTGGCCATTGCCGAGCCCGAGTTCTTCGGCACCCTGCAGCATCCGGCGCGCATGCTGATCGACCGCATGGGCTCTTGCGTGATGGGCTTCGATGCCGCGGCCATTTCGGGCAGTGCGCTCGAAGGCGAAATCCGCCGCGTGGTGCAGGTGATCGAGCAATACCCCGAAACCGGGCAGCGCGTTTTCAAGCTGGTATTCGACGAGTTCGTCGCGTTCCTCGGGCGCTATCTCACGCAAAGCGACACCACCCAGCGTGTCATGAGCGTGGCGCAGCAGGTCGAGCAGAAGGAAACGATGGCGATCCAGTACACCATCGAGCTGCGCAAGATGCTCAACGACATGCCGGTGCGCGACGAGATCCGCGAGTTTCTCTTCAAGGTCTGGGCCGAGGTGCTGGCCATTGCCGCACTGCGCTACGGCGCCCAGGGCGAGCAGACGGTCATGCTCAAGCGCGTCGCCTCCGAGCTGGTGTGGGCCGCGAGCGCCAAGCCCAACCGCGCCGACCGCGCCCGCGTGATCCAGGACCTGCCGCAGCTGCTTCAGCGACTGCGCCTGGGCATGAACCTGCTGGGCATCATCGACGAGCCCCAGGAAGCCCACATCAAGACCATCGGCGCGACCTTGTCCGATGCCTTCCTGTCGAAGACCGAGGCCATTCCCGCCGCCAAGATCGAGGCCATGGCCGAGCGCCTGGCGCACCTGGAAGACTTTGTGAGCGACGAAGGCGGCGCCTCCAACCTGCCGCTGGATGCGAACAGCATCGAGCTGCTGCTCGGCGTGGATGCGGCCTCGATCGAGGTGGTGCCCGATACCTCCGGCGCCGTTGTGGCCGAAGACATGCTGGAGTGGGCACACGAACTCCAGGTGGGCAACTGGTTCATGCTCGACCACAACGACCGCGTGAGCCAGGTTCAATTCGTCTGGCGCAGCGACCGCAAGCAGCTGCACCTGTTCGCTTCGGCCGACGGCCGCAGCTTTCTCATCCAGGTCGGCCGGCTGGCCAACTACCTGCAAGCCGGCCTTCTGGTACCGGCCGAGGAAGAAACACTCACGGTGCGCGCCACGCGCGAGGCGCTCGCCAAGCTCGACGCCAACCCGGAGCGCCTGCTGAACTAGCCGGCTAGTGCGCGATGCGGCCCTCGCGGCTTTCGCAGAGTTCGTCGAGCACCAGCGCGTCGGGCTCGATGCCGGTGCTCCAGTGCACCATCAGCACGATGATCTTGAGTTCGTCGAGCGCAACCGGATCGCCCGGTGCGGCCATGGCGCGCTCGATGACGATTTCGCGCAAACCGCAAGACAGCACGTTCGACGACTCGAGAAAACGGATGAAGCCGAGGCAGTCGGCGCCCAGGTGCTCCTGCTCGGCCTGGGAATACACCCGCATGGCATTGCTCGACTGGGGCAGCGCGGCTTCGGGGGCGCCCCGCAGCGTGACGGTGGCAATGGCGTCGTCATCGGCGCTTCGCTCGAGTTGCATGCCTTGGGTTGCAAGGCTCAGGCCGTCAAGCCAGTGCAGCGCATCGCGGATCTCTTCTGCCTCGAAGCCGTGGGCACTGAGCTTGCGGCCCAGTTGTCCGGGTTCGGGGCAGGCATCGCCGCGCCAATAGTTTTCGTAGACAAAAACAAGCACTTCGAACATGAGCCCAATATAGCCGAAGCTTGTTGCGAGCTCCCGGGCTTCATGTCACTTCTTCCCTCCTTTTTGGGGGGAGAAAAATACTAAGCCGCCGCCGTTCTCTGGAACAGCCCGCCGGGCAGGCGCGCCACATGGCCGTCGAGTTCGAGCTCGAGCATCTTGGCCTGCAGCGCGGCTGCGCTCCAGCCGGTGCGTGCGCTCAGGGCGTCGAGGTTCACCGGATCGAAGCCCAAGGCCTCGAGCAGCGGATTTTCAGCGGCTGAAGAGGAGGCGCCCGCATCGCCGAAAAGACCCGCATTCGCGCTGGCTGCGCGCAGGTCGGGCAGTTCTTCGATGATGTCGTTGACGGACTCGACCAGCTTTGCACCCTGGCGGATCAGCGCGTGGCAGCCGCGCGATTGCGGCGAATGGATCGAGCCCGGAATGGCGAACACTTCCTTGCCCTGTTCCGAGGTCAGGCGAGCCGTGATCAGCGAACCCGACTGGAGTGCGGCCTCCACCACCAGCGTGCCGCGCGCCAGGCCGGCAATGAGGCGGTTGCGCTTCGGGAAGTTCTGCGTGAGCGGAGGCGTGCCGAGCGGCAGCTCGCTCACGATCAGTCCGTGCTGCGTGATGCGGTGCGCCAGGTCGCGGTGCCGGGCCGGGTAGACGCGGTCGAGGCCGGTCCCCACGATGGCCACGGTCGCGAGCCGGGGCGCATCGCCGGCCGCGTCAAGCGCGCCCTGGTGCGCGGCGCCGTCCACGCCGAGCGCCAGCCCCGAAATCACCGGCAAGCCCGCGTCGCCCAGCGCCCGTGCAAAGGCGCGCGCATTCGCGGCACCCTGCGGCGTGGGGTTGCGGCTGCCCACTACCGCAATGCTGTTGGTGAGCTGTGTCAGGTCGAAGTCCGCTGCGCCCAGCACATAGAGCATCAGCGGCGGGTCGACCATTTCGAGCAGCGACGCCGGATAGCCCGCATCGCCCAGCGTCACGATACGGCGGGCGGTGCCGTCATCCGGGCCGGATTGCAGCCACTGCCAGGTCAAGTCGATTTGCGCCTGAAGGCCGTTGGGCGGCTGCTGCAAGGCGTCGGCCTGCGCCTGGGACACCACCTGCCGGAGCGCCGCGGCGGGCTGCGCAAAAATGCCCTCAGGCAGCCCGAAGGCCGCAAGAAGCTTGCGTGCGGCGCCGTCGCCGATGCCCGGCGTCAGTGAAAGCCGCAACCAGCCTGCGAGTTCTGCGCGTTCCAAACGAAGCGAAAAATGGAAAGCGTGAAGGCGTCAGGGATTGACGAGGAAGTCGCCGGCGCGCGGGGTGTCGGTGATTTCGAGCACCAGCGCGTACGACACCTTTTCGAACGGGCGGAACACCATCAGCAGGCCGATGCGTTCGTTCGGAAGCTTGATCGTTTCCTTGCGTTCGCCAGTGCGGTCGAGAATGGTTTCGCCGTTCTTCAGGATGGCCAGCACGTGGCCGCTGTCGACGCCGTCGCGCGTGCCCTTGTTGATGGCCACCACCTGGTTCTGCGCCGCAAACTGAACCGCATTGCCGTAGACCGAGATGATGCGGCCTTCGACCTGCGTGGAGGGCGCGCGCGGCGCGTAGCTCAGCAGCTGGCGCGGCGGCTCGGGCAGCAGGCGGTCGCCGGCGCGGATTTCCTCGCGTGCCGCGATGATGTCGATGCTGGCCGGCACCACCGTGATGACGTCCTTGTCCTTCTGGGTCTCGACCGTGGTCGATTCGCCGCGCTGGAGCTGGGCCTTGCCCAGGTACTGCGCCTCGTAGCCGAGGATTTCACCGGTTCCCGGGTCCTTGAGCGGCGTGGCGCTGCGGAACACACGGAAGTTCTTCAGTGGACCCGGCGTTTCGAGCAACGGCGTATCGGCATTGCCGCGCGCATAGGCACGGTCGCCGCGCGACAGCAGCACCCGGCTGTCGTTGCCGGCCACGATGCGCGGCGCGCTTTGCAGCGTGTCGGCGTCCACCACGATCGGCTCGCTCAGGAACGGCTCGATGATGCTCGGGTTGAGCGTGGGCAGCGCCATGCCGGCCAGCGAATCGAAACGCGTGCGCGGCGACAGCTTGATGGTGCCGCCGTCTGCGCTGCCGCCCGCGCCGCGGCGCATGGTGAGGCGCGCGCGGCCGCCGGTCTTGTCCAGGTAGAGAACCTGGCCCGGGTAGATGCGGTGCGGGTTCGCGATCTCGTTGATGTTCATGCCCCACAGTTCCGGCCAGCGCCAGGGGCGCAGCAGGTAGAGGCGCGAAATGGCCCAGAGCGTATCGCCGGGCTTGACCGTGTATTCGTCCGGCGCGCTGGCCGCCAGTTCGCTCAGCGGAACGCCGTTCTGGGCGGTTTGCTGTGCCGTGGCGCGTTGCTGCGGAGTGACGGGGTAGTTCTGAGCCCAGGCCGTCGTGCCGCCGCTGATTACCGCAAGGGCTGCCAACGTGGCGAAAAGATGCGGGCGCTGGCGGACAGGGGTTCGGAGCTTTTTCATGTCTGGATGGGTGAGCGCATCAAAGTATCGGTGCGCATACGAATCTCACAATTTGCTACGAATTCTGCGCCCGAAGCCCTTTAAAGGGCAACGTTTTCAGGCGATCCGAGCTCATCGCGTCGCGGAATTGGCGAAAATAGCCACAACTTTTCCCGTTTTTCATGGCCAAACGAATCATTCTGAGTTACCCGGACAAGCGACTGCACACGGTTGCCAAGCCGGTACAGGGCGTCGATGCACGCATCAAGGCCCTGGTTGCCGACATGCTGGAGACCATGTACGACGCCAACGGCATCGGGCTGGCCGCCACCCAGGTCGACGTGCACGAGCGCCTGGTCGTCATCGACGTTTCCGAAGAGCGCAACGAGCCGCTGGTGCTCATCAACCCCGAAATTATCTGGGCAAGCGACGAAAAGGTGCTGAACGAAGAGGGTTGCCTCTCGGTGCCCGGCATCTACGACGGCGTGATGCGCTCCACGTCGGTCAAGGTGCAGGCGCTGGACGAAAACGGCGAGCTGCGCACCATCGAGGCCGAAGGCCTGCTCGCCGTGTGCATCCAGCATGAGCTCGACCACCTGCTGGGCAAGGTGTTCGTCGAATACCTGTCGCCGCTCAAGCGCAACCGCATCAAGAGCAAGCTGCTCAAGCAGCAGCGCGAAGAGGCCAGGGAAGGCAGGGCCTGAGGATGCGCCTTGCCTGGCCGAGTGCTTTTATCGTCGCCGCCGGGCTGCTGCTGGCCGGCTGCGCCAGCGAACCGACGCGCATCGTGCCGGGCACCACGACGGCCGAAACCCTGCAGCGCCTGGGGCCTCCGACGGGCCGCTACCCGCTCACCGGCGGCGGCGAGCGCCTGCAGTATTCGCGGATGCCGGCCGGCTACGAGGTGATCGACATCGACGTCGATGCCTCCGGCAAGGTGGTTTCCGTGACGCAGGTGCTCAACGAGGCGCGCTTCGGCCACGACATCAAGGTTGACCGATGGCGCCAGAACGACGTGGTCGCCTTCTATGGCCGGCCCTATGAAATCAGCCGCGTCAGTTCTTTCGACGGCACCGTCTGGACCTGGCGCTACAAGGCCGTGAACGAGCGCCGCATGCTCTATATCTATATCGACCCCACCGGCGTGGTTCGCCGCTATCACACGGGGGATGACCTCGAACTCGATCGGATCCGGGATTGAACCCGCTCAAGGTCGTTTTTGCGGGCACGCCCGAGTTTGCGCGCGTCGCGCTCGAGGCCATTGCCGCGGCCGGACATGAAGTGGTGCTGGTGCTGAGCCAGCCCGACCGACCCGCCGGGCGCGGCATGAAGCTGCAGGCCTCTCCCGTCAAGCAATGTGCCGTGGCCAACAACTGGCCTGTGATACAGCCCCGTAGCCTGCGACTCGACGGCAAGTACCCGGAAGACGCTTCAGCCGCGCGCGAGGCCCTTCTGGCGGCAAAACCCGATGTGATGGTGGTTGCGGCCTATGGGCTCATCCTGCCGCAATGGGTGCTGGACCTGCCGAAGTTCGGCTGCCTCAACATCCACGCCAGCCTGCTGCCGCGCTGGCGCGGCGCAGCGCCGATCCACCGCGCCATTGAAGCCGGCGACACGCAAACCGGCATCACCATCATGCAGATGGACGCCGGCCTGGACACGGGCGACATGCTGCTGCGCGAGTCAGTGGATATCGGCAACGACAGCACCGCCCGCCTGCACGACCGGCTGGCCGAACTGGGCGGCCGCATGATCGTCGAGGCGCTGGCCGATATCGGCAAGCTGGAGCGCACCCCGCAGCCTGCCGAAGGCGTGACCTACGCCAACAAGGTCGAAAAGCATGAAGCGCAGGTCGACTGGAACCAGCCTGCCGACGCCATCGTGCAGCGCATTCGCGCGTTCGATCCTTTTCCCGGTGCCAACAGCGTGCTCGATGGAGAAACCATCAAGCTCTGGGCCGCCTACGCCGCGCCCGCCGAACAATCGGCCGCACCCGGCACCATCCTCGCTGTTACCGACGCGGGCGTTGCGGTGGCCGCGGCCGGCTCGATCGTGATGGTCACCGAACTCCAGCGTCCCGGCGGCAAGCGCCTGGCCGTGGCCGATTTCCTGCGCGGCTTCGACCTGAAGCCCGGGCAGGTGTTCGGCTGATGTTCCTGTCCGCAGCCATCCGCCGCCGCCCAGAATTCCGCGCCGGCATCCGAGACATGTCCTCGGCCGCTCTGGGCATCGGCGCCTGGGGCCTCATGACCGGCGTTGCCATGGTCAAGTCGAACATGAGCGTGCTGGAATCCGTGGCAATGACGCTGCTGGTCTACGCCGGCAGTTCGCAGCTCGCCGCCATTCCGCTGCTGTTCGCAGGCGCGCCGGCCTGGGTGATATTGGCCACCGGCTTTTGCGTCAACCTGCGCTTCGTGGTCTTCAGCCTGCACCTTCGGCCATACCTCATGCACATGCCGCGCTGGCGCCGCATGACACACGGCTATCTCACCGCCGACCTGAGCTATGCGCTCTTCACCCGGCGGTATACGTCGCCGCCGGTCGGGCCCGACGAGCAGAAGGCGCAGGAGGCCTATCTCACCGGCAACTACTTCGTGACCTGGTGCTCGTGGATGGGCATGAGCCTTCTGGGCATTGCGCTGGCCAACTTCATTCCGCAGAACTGGGGCCTCGGTTTTGCGGGCGTGCTGAGCCTGGTGGCCATCGTCTGCTCGATGGCGACCACGCCGCTGCGCATGCTGGCCGCGCTGATTGCCAGCGTTACCGCGGTGGCGGCCTATGCGCTGCCGCTCAAGCTCAACATCGTGGTGGCCATCGGCACGGCGGTGCTGCTGTGCTTCTGGCTCGAGAAGCAGCTCGGGCTCGACCCGGATGCGGAAGACAACAAATGAGCGGCACCACCGATTTCTGGACGCTCGCAATCATCGTCGGACTGGCCGGGGTCACGGTGCTCACGCGGTGCTTCTTCTTCATTCTCGACCGCCCCTGGGGCTTGCCCGACTGGGCGCACCGCGCGCTGCACTACGCGCCGGCCGCGGCATTGGCAGGTGTGATCGCGCCGGAGATCGTGATGACCCAGGGCCACCTGATCACCACGCTGCACGATGCACGCCTGTACGCCACGGTGGTTGGCGCCGCTTATTACTATTGGCGGCGCGGCGTGCTCGGCACGATGCTGGCGGGCATGGCGGTGTACCTGCCCTTGCACCTGTGGCTCGGCTGGTAGCAGTCGGCCCTTTCTCTAGTCCAGCTTCACGCCCGCGGCCTGGATGATCTTGCCCCAGCGCTCGCTCTCCGCCCGCGACAGTTTGTAGAACTCCTGCGGCGTGCCCGGCAGCGGCTCGAAGCCGAAATCCGCAAACAGCTTCACCACCTTGGGTGCCTTCATCGCCTTCTGCAGCTCGCTGTTGATGCGCGCGACCGCTTCCGGCGGCATGCCGGCCGGGCCGATCAGGCCGTGGAAGGCATAGGCGTTCACGTCGCTGAACCCGGCCTCGACGAAGGTTGGCACTTCGGGCAACGCGCCCGCACGCTGAGGAAGTGCAATCGCGAGCACCCGCACCTTGCCCGCCTTGATGATCGGCAGGCCTGAAGCCAGGTCGAGCATCATCGTCGGCACCTGGCCGCCCATCAGGTCGGTCATGGCGGGTGCGGCGCCCTTGTACGGCACATGCGTGATGCTGATACCGGCCTTCTGCTTGAAGAGTTCCATCGCCATGTGGTGCGGCGAGCCGTTGCCGGGCGACGCGTAGCTCACCTTCTCGGGGTTGGCCTTTACGTAGCGCACGAACTCGGCCACGTTCTTCGCGGGAAAGTCCGGGTGCACCACCAGCGCCACCGGAAAGCGGCCGATGGTGCCGATGTAGGTGAAGTCGCTCGCAGGCTTGTAGGGCAGCTTGGCGAACATGTGCTCGTTGAAGAGCAATGCTGCATTCTCGGCCTGCATGATCGTGTAGCCGTCGGGCTTGGCCTGCATCAGCACCGACACGCCGATGTTGGTGGATGCGCCCGGCCGGTTGTCGATGATGAGCGGCTGCCCGAGCGAAGGCTGCATGGCCTCGGCCAGCGCGCGCGCCAGGTTGTCGGTGCCGCCGCCGGCCACGTAGGGCACGATCCATTTGACGGGTTGGCTCGGGTAGGCGGCCTGTTGGGCAGATGCGAAAGGCACTGCGGCAGCCAGCGCGAGGGTTGCGGCCAGCAGGGGAAGAAATCGTTTCATCGCTTGTGTCTCCGTTGCTTGTTTTGAAAATCGGTAGCGGGTCAGTCCCCGCGCAGCGTCTGCCAGAGCTCGCGGTCGCGCTCCGCCGTCCACACCACGGGGTGTTCGATGCCGCGCAGTTCGTCATAGGCGCGCGACACGTCGAAGGGCAGCACGTGCTGGAACACCGGCCATGCGCCGAAGCGCGGGGTCATCGCCGCTTCTGCGCGCGCGAAGCAGCCCTTGAGCGTTTCGCCCGCGGCAATGCCGGCTTTCACGCTGTCGAGCAGGGTGCCAAGAAAAGCCTGGGTTAGGCCGATGGCTTCGGCGCAGGCGGCTTCGTCTTGCAGCACGGCGCCGCGTCCGGGCACCAGCACGCGCGGCTTCAATGCCCGCACCGCGTCGAGCGTGCCGGCCCAGTCGCCGATGTAGGCATCGCCCGCGTACACGCCGCAGTGGTTCTCCACCACGTCGCCTGAGAACAGCACGCCGCAGTCGGGGAGCCACGCGACCGTGTCGCCGCTCGAATGGCCGCGGCCCAGCGCCATCAGGCGCAGTTCACGGCCCAGGCCGCGTCGTGGACCGAGCCACAGGCTCATCTCGCGCTCGAAGCTCGTCGTCGGGAAGGTGAGGCCCGGAATCTCTTCCACCCCCGCGAACAGGCGCGGAAAACGCCCGACCTCCGAATCGAAGTCGGCCTGTCCGCGCGTGCGGATCCAGTCGAGCGTGCCGTTGCTCGCGATGATGGCCTCGACCTCGTCGAACGCGCTTGCACCCATCACGCGCACCGCGTGGTAGTGCGTGAGCACGATGGTCTTGATCGGCTTGTCGGTCACTGTGCGAATGGCGGCGAGAAAGTCGCGGGCCATGCGCGGCGTGGGCCGGGTGTCGATCAGCACCACCTCCTCGTCGCCGACGACGAAGCCGCAGTTCGGATCGAAGTCGCTGATGTAGCCGTACACGCCGGGCGCGAGCTCACGCAGTTGCGGTTTCTGCTCGCGTGTGTCGGAGGCGGAAGCGAAGGAGACGTTGGCGTTCATGGGGCTTGAATGGTCGTAGTGTCTTCGGCCGCTGCACGGATGCAGTCGAGCAGCACGGCCTGGTCGCCGCACTGGTTGGCCAGCAGCAGCACGAGGCGGGCGTTGAGGTCGGCGCTCTGCGCTTCGCTCAAGCCTTCGTGCGCTGCGAGCAGGGCGGCGTAGAAGCCGTCCGGATCGGGGATGCGGGGCTCGGTAATCATGAGTTGGTGTTCCGGGGAAGGGCTGTGCGCAGCGCGTCGGCAATGGCCGCGGACGTGGCATTCGTCAACGTCGCGGCGCGGTAGGCGTCGGGGCGCACGAGCACCAGGCTGCCCGCGTCGCGCAGGCCAAGGTGGTTCGTGACCCGGTCGTCGACCTGCAGCGTCGGCAAGCCGCTGTCGCCGCCGATGGCCAGCAGGCGCAGCGGCAACGATGCGGTTGATTCCATCGCCGCCGTGGCCTCGGTGCGTGTCGGCGCCAGCCACAGACCGATGCACTGCGTGCCGTCGGCCAGAAGCTGCATCAGCGTCGTCTCGCTTCCGTCGGCCCAGCGCAGCGGCAGGTTCTGCACGCTGCGCCCGCCTTCAGGCAATTGCGGCGCGGGTGGATAGTCGTTCGCAACCGACATGCGGCCCGTGTTCACCAGCGCCCGCGCAAACGGATGGCGCGCCGCCAGCGACACGACCGCGCGCCGCAGCGTGTGCTCGGCCGGCGAACGCGGCGCAAGGAAGCGCGCCGACCGGCTCGTGACCCGCAGGTTCTCTTGCGCGGCGGGCTGGCGTTCGGCGTCGTAGCTGTCGAGCAGCGCATCGCTCGCCTGCCCTTGCGCAACGAGCGCCAGCTTCCAGCCGAGATTCGCCGCGTCCTGGATGCCGCTGTTGCCGCCCCGCGCGCCGAACGGGCTCACCACATGCGCGGCATCGCCGATGAAGAACACATTCCCGCGGCGGAAGCTGTCGAGCAGATGGTCGCGATAGCCGTACGGCCCGATCCACACGAACTCGAATTCCACGCCCGGCCCCAGCTGTTCGCGCAGCCGCGCGCCGGCCACTTCGGGCTTGCTGATGTAGCTCGTGTCGCAGTCCTCGGGCATCTGGTAGTCGATGCGCCACACACCGTCGGCCATCAGGTGCTGCCACACGCCGCGGCCTTCGTTGAAGGGTGCGTCGACCCAGGTCCAGCGCTCGGTGGGCAGCGGCTTCTTGAAGCGCACGTCGCTGATGCACCAGCGGTCGGTGCTGCGCGACGAGTGCGCATCAATGCCCAGCTGCGCGCGGATCGGGCTGTTGGCGCCTGTGGCGTCGATCAGCCGGTCGGCCTCGATGGTGTAGCGGCCGGCGGGCGTCTCGACCTCGATGCGCACGCCGTCGTGCAACTGCTCGACGCTGGCCACGCGGTTCTTCCAGCGCACGTCGGTCAGCCCCAGTTCCAGGATGCGCTCGACCAGGAACCATTCGACGTAGAACTGCTGCAGGTTGATGAAAGGCGGCTGCCTGGAGACGCTGTTCGCCTGCAGGTTGAAGTTGTAGACCTCCTGCTCGCCCGAGAAGGTGCGCCCGAATGACCAGGTGATGCCCTTGGCGGCCATGCGCTCGTAGATGCCCAGGCGCTCGAAGATCTCCAGGCTCTTTTGTGCGTAGCAGATGCCGCGCGACGAGGCGCCGCGAACACCCACGGTGTCGTCTTCGTCGAGCAGCACGGCGCGCACGCCGCGCTGTGCCAGGTCGCAGGCCAACGTGAGGCCCGAAGGCCCGGCGCCGACGATCACGATCGGGTGGCGAACGGTCTTTGTGCCGCCCAGTTCGGGCGGCGGGGTGAAGGGCCAGCTCGGTAGCTCGTAGGCCGGCGCGAATGCAAAGGTTTCCATGTCCGGTCTACAGCGCGTGGGCAAATTCGGCAATCGCGTCGGCCGCCTTTGGAACGAGCTCAGGCTGTCCCGCCAGGTAGTGGTTGCCGCCCACGATGTCGACATTGCGGATGCGCGCGCCGCCGGCGGCCATCCACGCATCCCGTGTGCTCGGAAAGGTCGACTGGTCGCCCGTGTAGGTGAGCAGCAGCTTGGGCACGGTGGTGCGCGCGAGATTAGTGGGCCCGTCCGCTTGCGAGCGCGAAGACCACTGTGAAAGAAACGCCGTGAGCGACGTGGTGCGTCCCATCGCATTGGCCGAGTAGTTCACTTGCCGCGCATCGCCCCATACGCTGCCCGGCTGCCGGTCGTTGGCATCGAGCGAAAGATCCGCGCAGCGCGGGTCGGCATGCGTGCGGTAGACGATGAAGGTCTGGTCGCGCGGTGCGCCCGGTGTGCCGCGCAGCAGCGCGAGCCGGTTGATGCACCATTGCTCGATGCGGTCGAGCCGCGCCTTCTGCGCCGCGCTGAAGCGGGCGAGAAACTCGGGCTCGTAGGGCACGCGGTGGCGCGGGTCGTACATGTCGAGCTCGGGGTCCACCGACAGCGGATCGTGCTCGTCGGTGACTGAAGGGTCGATCCAGTCGCGCATCAGCCGCGTGCGGCCCAGGTGCGCGGCGCACAGGGCAATGCCGTCGACCGGCGGCAGGTCGTCCGGGTGCAGGTGCGTCGGGTCGCCGTCCGGAAAGTGCGTGGCGGTGAGCTTCTCGGCCTGCGCCTGGTAGAAGCTCGCGAGCGCCGCGCCGCCCGAGTTGCCGACCAGGAACACCTTCTCGTAGCCGGCCGCGCGCAGGTACTGCACGCCGGCCCCCAGGTCCTGGATGGCGCGCTCCATCAGCAGCACCGTGTCGTTGCCCATGTAGCGCGAGTTCAGCCCCATGCAGCAGATGCCGCGGTCGGCGAGCGGGCCGATGAGGTAGTGGCCCATGAAGTTGCTGGTCGGATGCATCACGATGGCCGCGATCTTCTTTGGGCCTTGCGGCGCGCGAAAAGCGCCGTAGATGCGCGGGCGCAGCATCTGCAGGCCCGACTGGCTCTCCATCGCAGCGCCGGGCTTCACGTCGATGACGGCGAGCTGCAATTCAGACATTTGCGGTGCCCCTTGCGGCGCGCAGCTCGGCCTTGCGCACGGTCCACGTGTCGAGGTCCGAACGGGCGCGCAGCGCATGCGCTTCCATCTCGGCCTGCGGCACGGTCGGCGTGGTCAGCTCCACGCGAATGCCATTGGGGTCGAAGAAGTAGATCGATTCGATGATGTGGTGGTCGGTTACGCCCAGCACTTCAACGCCGGCGTTCTCCAGCCGCGCCTTGGCGGCGAGCAGGTCGCCCACCGAATCCACTCGCAGCGCGATGTGGTTCACCCACGCGGGGGTGTTGGGCGAAGGCAGCGCGGCGATGTCGTCGCCCAGGTCGAAGAAGGCGATGTACGAACCGTCGCGCATCTGGAAAAAGATGTGCACGTAGGGGCAGTACTCGCCCGTGCTCGGCACGTGGTCGCTCTTGATCACGTGCGCGAGCGGCAGGCCCAGCAGGTCTTCGTAGAAGCGGCGGGTCTCCTCGCTGTCGCGGCAGCGCCAGGCAAAGTGGTGCAGTCCACGCACTGGTGGGGCGGGTGGGGGCGCCGTGGGGTCGGTCGTCGGCATGGCTTCTTGTCTCCGGTGAGCCGTGATTGGGCGACGCCGCGTCTTATGATGCAATCGAAATTAATTCATCGATTGATGAAATAAACATATGAATCTGACCCTGCGCCAATTGCGCGCCTTTGCTGCGGTGGCCGAAACGGGCGGCTTCACTGCTGCGGCGCAGCAACTGCATCTCACGCAATCGGCGCTCAGCGTGCTGGTGCGCGAACTCGAGCGCGAAATGGGCGTGAAGCTGCTCGACCGCCACACCCGGCGCGTGCAGCTTTCCGAAGCGGGGCGCGAGTTCCTGCCCTCAGTGCACCGGCTGCTCGGCGACCTGACGAGCGCGGTGGCCGGCGTGACGGATTTGCGTGACAAGAAGAAAGGAGTGTTGCGCCTTGCAGCGCCCCAGCTGATGGCCTGCACACTGATGCCGCGGGTGATTGCTCTTTATCGCGAGGCGTACCCCGATGTCGACGTTCGCCTTGCCGATACCTTGCCCGAACACCTGCTCGCCGGCGTTGCGGCCGGCGATGTCGAACTCGCTGTAGGGCAGGACGTGGCCGTTGACGGCGCGATCGAACGCCGCACGCTGCTGCGCGACAGGCACTGGCTGATCTGCCCGCCGGACCACGCCTTTGCCAGGCGCCGCAAGGTGCGCTGGCATGAGCTCGGGCCGTACACCTTCATTGCCCCCACGCGCGACTTTCGCCAGCGCGTGCTGCCCGAACTGGGCCCGGCGGAGCGCGACTACATGCTGCGCCCGGGCACCCAGGAGGTGTCGTACATGACCACCGCGCTCGGCATGGTGGCCTCGGGGCTGGGGCTGACCGTATGCCCGACCTATTCCGCATCGCTCGTGCGCGCCCACGGCCTGCAGATGGTGCGATTGGAGTCGCCCGACTTCCACCGCGAGGTCTGCATCTACAGCGCCGCGCGGCGCACCCTGTCGCCGGCTGCGGCGAGCTTTGTCGAAGTGCTCGAACGCTTCGCCAGGGCGCAGCCGAAAGGTTGACGCAAAGCATCGGAACGCCGCAAGAGGCGTGTAGAGCTGCCGCTGAGCGAAACCTACAATGCAAGGCGACTTGTCTTCCACGAAACACAGACCATGAACGTCATTCGATTCACCGACCTCTGCGCGCAGGGCAAGGCCGCCGGCCAGCGCGTCTTCATCCGTGCCGACCTCAACGTGCCGCAGGACGACGCAGGCAACATCACCGAAGACACGCGCATTCGCGCCTCGGTGCC
Source organism: Variovorax sp. CCNWLW186 (assembly GCF_037203865.1). Lineage (NCBI taxonomy): Bacteria > Pseudomonadati > Pseudomonadota > Betaproteobacteria > Burkholderiales > Comamonadaceae > Variovorax > Variovorax sp. CCNWLW186. The sequence continues at coordinate 37,596 of NZ_JBBCBO010000026.1, forward strand.
CTGCATCCAGCTGGCGCTCGACGCCGGCGCCGCCGTCATGGTCACCTCGCACCTGGGCCGCCCGACCGAAGGCGAGTTCAAGCCCGAAGACTCGCTTGCCCCCGTGGCCAAGCGCCTGGGCGAGCTGCTGGGTCGCGAGGTTCCGGTGGTGGCCAACTGGATCGACGGCGTCGACGTGAAGCCCGGCCAGGTCGTTCTGCTCGAGAACTGCCGCGTCAACAAGGGCGAGAAGAAGAACGACGAAGCGCTGGCCCGCAAGCTCGCGGCCCTCACCGACATCTACGTGAACGACGCCTTCGGTACCGCGCACCGCGCCGAAGCCACCACCTACGGCATCGCGCAGTTCGCCAAGGTGGCCGCGGCCGGCCCGCTGCTCGCAGCCGAGCTCGACGCCATCTCGAAGGCGCTGGCCTTGCCCAAGCGGCCGCTGGTGGCCATCGTGGCGGGTTCCAAGGTGAGCACCAAGCTCACCATTCTCAAGAGCCTGTCGGCCAACGTCGACCAGCTCATCGTCGGTGGTGGCATCGCCAACACCTTCATGCTCGCGGCCGGCCTCAAGATCGGCAAGTCCCTGGCCGAGCCCGACCTCGTCGACCAAGCCAAGGAAGTGATCGAATCCATGCGCGCGCGCGGCGCCGACGTGCCGATTCCGGTGGACGTGGTCACGGCCAAGACCTTTGCGGCCGACGCGCCCGCCACGGTAAAAGACGCGAACAACGTGGCCGATGACGACCTGATCCTGGACATCGGTCCGAAGACCGCCGAGATCCTTTCGGCGCAACTGCGCAAAGCCGGCACCATCGTCTGGAACGGCCCCGTGGGCGTGTTCGAGTTCGACGCCTTCGCGGGCGGCACCAAGGCCATTGCGCAGGCCATTGCCGAGAGCAGCGCCTTCTCGATCGCAGGCGGCGGCGACACGCTCGCGGCCATTGCCAAGTACGGCATCGAGAAGCAGGTCGGCTACATCTCGACAGGCGGCGGCGCCTTCCTCGAGGTGCTCGAGGGCAAGACCCTCCCGGCCTTCGAAATCCTTGCCAAGCGTGCTGCGGGCTGATTTTTCGCGCCCGTGCCGCGGTGCCCGCTTCCTGTTGTCGCACAAAGTGTATACAGTAGCGGATACAAAATGGAGACAAGCTCAATGATCACGGATCGCCTTCCCCGCCACGCCACCAAGATCGTCGCCACGCTCGGCCCGGCTTCCAATACGCCCGAGCTGCTGGAACAGATGATCCTGAACAAGGTCAGCGTGGTGCGGCTCAACTTCAGCCACGGCACCGCGCAAGACCACATCGACCGCGCCGCCATGGTGCGCGAAGCCGCCCGCAAGATCGGCCGCGAGGTGGCGATCATGGCCGACCTGCAAGGCCCCAAGATCCGCGTCGGCAAGTTCGCGCAGGGCAAGGTCTGGCTCGAGCCGGGCGCCAAGTTCGTGCTCGACGCCTCGCGCACCGAGCCGGGCGATGCCGATGCCGTCGGCCTCGACTACAAGGACCTGCCGCGCGACGTGCGCCCCGGCGACCGGCTGCTGCTGAACGACGGCCTCATCGTGCTCACGGTCGACGCGGTGCGGGGCGAGGCGGTGCACACCACCGTCAAGCTGGGCGGCGAGCTCTCCAACAACAAGGGCATCAACAAGCAGGGCGGCGGCCTCACGGCGCCGGCGCTCACCGCCAAGGACATGGAAGACATCAAGACCGCGATGAGCTTCCAGGCCGACTACGTGGCGGTGAGCTTTCCGAAGAACGCCACCGACATGGAAATGGCGCGCCAGCTGTGCAACGTGGCCGCGGCCGAGTACGGGCACAAGCCCGGGCTCATCGCCAAGATCGAGCGCGCCGAAGCCATTCCCAAGCTGGAAGAAATCCTGCGCGCGAGCGACGGCATCATGGTGGCGCGCGGCGACCTGGCGGTCGAAGTCGGAAACGCCGCCGTGCCCGCGCTGCAGAAAAAAATGATCCGCATGGCGCGCGACATGGACAAGGTGGTGATCACCGCGACCCAGATGATGGAGTCGATGATCACCAACCCCGTGCCCACCCGCGCCGAAGTGAGCGACGTGGCCAACGCCGTGCTCGACGGCACCGACGCGGTGATGCTCTCGGCCGAAACCGCCTCGGGCCGCTACCCGCTCGAAACCGTGCAGGAGATGAGCCGCATCTGCGAAGCCGCCGAATCGGCCGAAGACAAGACCCTTGACGCCGACTTCAGCGGCAAGACCTACAGCCGCATCGACCAGTCGATTGCCATGGGCGCGCTGTTCACGGCCCACCACCTCGGCGCCAAGGCGATCGTGGCGCTCACCGAGTCGGGCTCCACGCCGCTGTGGATGAGCCGCCACCGCGCGCACATTCCGATGTACGCGCTGACGTCGCGCCTTGCCACGCAGCGCCGCATGGCGCTCTACCGCAACGTGCGCCCGCTGCTGATGGATTCGGAGAGCGACCGCGACACCGCGCTCGAGCAGGCCGAAGCCCACCTGAAGAAGCGCGGCATCGTGCAGACCGGCGACGTCTACGCGATCACCTGCGGCGAGCCGATGGGTGCCCCGGGCGGCACCAACATGCTGAAGATCTGCCGGGCGAGCTGATCGATCGGGCATCGACGATGTCTCGAACGCCGTAAGGGCGGGAGACATCGAATGCGCAATTGCATACATCCAAGGCGGTGCTGCCGGCCTTGCCGACGGCGCTGTCCGTTGCAGGGTGCGGCGTTCTGCCGCGTGTGTCGAATTTCAATCCTTCCGACGGATAGACGTCGATAAGTTCACGATCGGCGGGGAAAGGCGCGTTGGTTTTGAACCGACCCCAAGAAATCCTGCGTGACACTGGCGGATGTGACCGTGACACCCGGAGGGCAGGAACATCAATGAAGCAATTGCACGCATTCAAAGCGGTGCTGCTGGCCTTGGCGACGGCTGTGTCCGTTGCAGGGTGCGGCGTTCTGCCGGCGGGGTCGAATTTCAACTCCTCCACGGCAGCGTCATGCGCGGTCCAGAGCGCCAAAGCTCGGCCTCCGAAACACCCCATCGTCGAACTGGCATGGTGCATCGCGCGGACGGATGACCTTTCCGATCCAAACCGCTTGTTTCATGAAACGCTGAAGATCAAGAACGACCGGGACGACAGCGAGTCCAGAAACGTCCCTAGGCGAATCCCAGCGGGGGCAGAGGCGGAGGCAGAAGAGCTTCGACATTTGCCAGCGGGGGTCAGCAACTTTTACTACACGCGTGCAGATGACGACAGACCAAGATTTGGGGGGAAAAGGTATTTCAGCTTTGCCGTCGACATCAGGAAATCATGCGTGACACTGGCGGATGTGATCGCCACCTTCGGCGATGGCTTCACCGTCTCGCCACACCGCACCGTAGCGCCTGCTGTGGCGTTGCCAGGGGTGGTGCCAACGCCGCCCTTTCAAACAGGAAAGCTCCAGGGCATCTTCTATGTCACTCACCGCTTCTTCAAGGGGCCTAGGAACGGGCGAATTGAATTCGATTTCAGTTACTACGAATGCGTGGGAGGCATCACCGTTCAGCGCGACCTTGAATCACTGAAGAATTAGAGGGGAAAGCAAGAAATGAGCACGTTTACCACAGCCATCACAGCAGAGTGGTTGGCCGATAAAACGAACAAATTCAAGGCTTACAACATTTCGCCCGATGCACTCGCGATGATCAACAGGTCGGAAGCCCTCAAGGCCGACATGCGCGCTTATGCAGCCAGTGACTACACCGTCGCTGCAAAGGTCAATCCCAAGACCGATGCGGGCGAGTACAGCACGCCGATGAGCAAGGACATCCCAGGCTACCTCCACATTGCCTCCAGCCGCTTCAACACCCCCGAAGGCACAGTCAGCATCCTGGCCCACGAACTCGGGCACTTCCGCGTCGAAGAACCCAATGCCGCCATCGCGACCGTGCGCGCCAACGCGCTGACTGAAAAAGACAAAGCCGCTTACGAGAGCGCCTGCCACTTGACCGAAGGCTACGCCCACTACAACGAAGTCAAAGTGCGCGAAGAAATCCTGGAAACCAATCGCTTGGCCGCCGAACTCGAGCAACGGCCCCTTACGGAACAGGAAGTTCAACTGGAATCCCGCTGGCGCGGTGAAGGGGTGCACGGCAGCCGCGGCGAAGGCCAGGACCATCTGATCGCCCAACGCATTGCCGATGCCGCCCGGGAAGAACCCGGCCACATGACCGTCGCCCAGGTCATGGAGGCGGCCGTCTTTGAACTGGCTCAGAACAACAGGGGCAACGTCACATCGAACACCAGGCAAACCTACGGCCAATTCTGTGAAGTCGAGGCGAGCCGCATGCTGCCTGGCGCCGCGCCTGCAGGAGCAATGGGCGAAGCGCAACGCACGCCGCAGACGCCATCCAAGGAGCCCTCACCCACCGACGACCTGTCCGCATTTCTGGACCGCATGCTGAGCGCCGATGACGCCACCTTCAGAAGAATGCAACAGACGCTGGCGGACCTGCCGCCGGGCCGAGAGGTGATTGCAGAGGGCATCGCGGAGGTAAATCGCCAGGAGCAATGGGTTGCGCAGCAACAGGCTCAAGCTCAGCAGCAGCCTGCAATGAATGCGCCAGTGATGGTCATGCGCCACTAAAGCTCCATCCACGCGCGGAACAGGCGAGGCAAATAAAAATGAACGATCAAACCATGCTGGCGTTGGCGAGCAAGATGAGCGCACTGGTCGAAAAGTTCGAGCGCCGATGCGAGCAATCCGGCTCGGAACTGCAAAAGCTTTCCCAACAGCTGCCGGCAGTGGTGCGCCAAGCCGCCAACGAGCAGCTGGGCCGACTGCCAGAGGCGGTGCTTGCAGATGTCCGCAGCGGCATCGAGCGGCCGGTTTCAGACTATGAACGGCGCCTGCGCGAAGCAGGCGAACAAATCCAGCAGTCTTCTCTTGCCTTGAGCGCGCAGCTACGACGTGCCGAGACGTTGCACCGCCACCTGATCTGGAAGGTTGCAGGCATCACGCTGGGCAGCCTGGTGTTGATGCTGGCGGGCGGTGCTTGGTTGTCGAGTCAATACCACGACGAAATCTCGAAGAACCAGATTTCTGCCGCATTGCTCAAGGCCTACAACGAGGCCGATGTCACGCTGTGCGACGGACACCTGTGTGTCAGGACGGACAAGTCTGCCAAGCCTTCCGGGGAGTATCTGCGCGTCAAACCGCGATGACGGATCGAGGCAAATCGCCGGAACGATAGACGGGCTGAGTGGGTTCCTACCTGACCGAGATCTGTCGCGCGAACGGAGGTTGCTCAGCCGTTCCTGAACAGGAAGCTGTAGGCGTTCAGCGCGGGCACGCCGCCCAGGTGCGCGTACAGCACCTTCGAGCCGGCCGGGAATTCGCCCAAGCGCACTTTCTCGATCATTCCGTGCATCGACTTGCCCTCGTACACAGGGTCGGTCAGCATGCCTTCGAGGCGCGCGCAGAGGCGAATCGCTTCCAGCGTGCCTTCGTTGGGCAGGCCGTATTCGGGTCCACCGAAGCGGCGGTCGAGCACCACGTCTTTCTCGGTGATGTCGCGGCCCAGTTCCACCAATTCGGCCGTGCCCTTGGCAATGCGCACGATCTGCTCGAAGGTCTGCTGCGGCTTGGCCGAGGCGTCGATGCCGATCACTCGGTCGGCTCGGCCATCGGCCGCAAAGCCCACCACCATGCCGGCCTGCGTGCTACCCGTGACCGAGCAGGTCACGATGTAGTCGAACTTGAAGCCCAGTTCGGCCTCCTGCTGCCGCACTTCTTCAGCGAAGCCCACGAATCCCAGGCCGCCGCGCGGATGCTCCGAGCAGCCGGCCGGAATCGGAAAGGGCTTGCCGCCGCCCTTGCGCACGTCGGCCATGGCCTCTTCCCAGCTCTTGCGAATGCCGATGTCGAAGCCCGCGGCGTCGAGCCGCACGTCGGCGCCCATGATGCGTGACATCTCGATGTTGCCGACGCGGTCGTACACCGCATCGGAATAGTTGACCCAGTTCTCCTGCACCAGCACGCACTTCAGGCCCAGGTGCGCAGCCACGGCCGCCACTTGCCGCGTCTGGTTCGACTGGATGCCGCCGATCGACACCAGCGTGTCGTAGCCGCCCTCGAGCGCCTCGGGAATCAGGTATTCGAGCTTGCGCGTCTTGTTGCCGCCGAAGGCCAGGCCGCTGTTGCAGTCCTCGCGCTTGGCATAGAGCTCGACCTCGCCGCCCAAGTGAGCGCTCAGGCGCTTGAGCGGGTGAATTGGCGTGGGGCCGAAGGTGAGTGCGTGGCGGGGGAATTTCTTGAGATTCATCGGTGCTGCTCCAGAAAAGGGATGCATCGATGGTAGGAAGGAGCCGCCGAAACGTGCTTGCAAATTTTGGTGGAATTACGGCGTAAAAAAAGACAAGATCGGGCGATCAGAGATTTTTGGTTCGCCAAGACAAAGATGAGCAAAACAAAGTTGCGTGCCACCCCGGCACAGGCGGCCGAGGCGGCGGCAGAGCTGGATCGCACCGATCGCGCCATCCTTCGCGCCCTGCAGCGCGACGCCTCGGTGTCGAACGTGGCGCTGGCCGCCAAGGTCAACCTCAGCGCGCCCGCCTGCCTGCGCCGCGTGGAGCGGCTCAAGGCCGCCGGGCTCATCAAGGGCATCGTGGCGCTGCTCGATGCCGACGCGCTGGAGCTCGGCATGCTGGTGATGATCGGCGTGGTGCTCGACCGCTCCACGCCCGACTCGTTTGCCGACTTCGAAAAGGCCGCGCAAAAGGTGTCGGGCTGCCTCGAATGCCACGTGGTCACGGGCGAGTTCGACTACTTCATGCTCGTGCGCACGCGCGACAACGACAGCTTCAACCGCCTGCACGCGGAGCAGCTGCTGTATTTGCCGGGCGTGCGGCAGATCCGGACTTTCGTGGTGCTCAAGCAGGTGCTGTCGACCACGCAATTGCCGATCTAGGGGCGCGCGCCACAGCCCTGCCCGTTCCCCTGAGGTACCTGTCAGTGCCGTCCCACAAGGGGGCTCGATAGAATTGCGGCAGTTTTCTCTCGTCTTTCCGCCTTCTTTTTCCCCTATTTCCGCGAGGTATTTCCCATGGCACTCGTCTCGATGCGCGAACTGCTGGATCACGCAGCCGCCAACGGCTACGGCATTCCGGCCTTCAACGTCAACAACCTCGAACAGGTCCAGGCCGTGATGGAGGCCGCCAAGGAAACCGGCGCGCCCGTCATCCTTCAAGCCAGCGCCGGTGCCCGCAAATACGCCGGTGAAGCCTTCATCAAGCACCTGATCCAGGCCGCGATCGAGCAGTACCCGAACATTCCGCTGGTCATGCACCAGGACCACGGCCAGAGCCCGGCCATCTGCCAGGGTGCCATCGACCTCGGCTTTTCCTCCGTGATGATGGACGGTTCGCTGCACGAAGACGGCAAGACGCCGGCTTCCTTCGACTACAACGTCGACGTGACCCGCAAGGTCGTGCAGCTGGCGCACAAGGTCGGCGTTACGGTCGAAGGCGAACTGGGCTGCCTGGGTTCGCTCGAAACCGGCATGGCCGGCGAGGAAGACGGCATTGGCGCCGAAGGCGTGCTCGACCACTCCGCGCTGCTCACCGATCCCGAGGAAGCCGCCCAGTTCGTGAAGGCCACGCAGCTCGACGCGCTGGCCATTGCCATCGGCACCAGCCACGGCGCCTACAAGTTCACCCGCAAGCCCACGGGCGACATCCTGTCGATTTCGCGCGTGAAGGAAATCCACGCCCGCCTGCCCAACACCCACCTGGTGATGCACGGCTCGTCGTCGGTGCCGCAAGACCTGCTCGAGATCATCCGCAAGTACGGCGGCAACATGAAGGAAACCTACGGCGTGCCGGTCGAGGAAATCCAGGAAGCCATCAAGTACGGCGTGCGCAAGATCAACATCGACACCGACATCCGCCTGGCCATGACCGGCGCGGTGCGCAAGTTCCTGGCCGAGAACCCCGAGAAGTTCGACGCCCGCGAATGGCTCAAGCCCGCGCGCGAAGCCGCCAAGCAGATCTGCAAGCAGCGCTACATCGAGTTCGGCTGCGAAGGCCAGGGCGCCAAGATCAAGGGCGAGACGCTGCAAGTGGTCGCCGCCAAGTACGCCAAGGGCGAGCTCGCGCAAGAAGTGGTCTGAAGAAGAAACTTTTTCCGCGATTCGCAGGCCACCGTTCGCGGTGGCTTTTTTCTGCGCGCACAATCCGTTTTCCCCGTCACCCGTTTCCGCACAGCATCGCCCCATGACCACCGTCCACACCTCCTCCATCCAGAGCCTGCCCCTGCTTGCGCGCGGCAAGGTGCGCGACAACTACGCCGTCGGCGAAGACCGCATCCTGATGGTCGCGAGCGACCGGCTCAGCGCCTTCGACGTGATCATGGGCGAGCCGATTCCGGGCAAGGGCGAAATCCTCACGCAAATGGCGCTGTGGTGGTTCGAACGGCTTGGCCAGCTGTGCCCCAACCACCTGACGGGCGAAGCGCCCGAGAGCGTCGTCACGGCCGAAGAAGTGCCGCAGGTAACTGGCCGCTCGATGCTGGTCAAGCGCCTGACGCCGATTCCGGTCGAGGCGGTGGTGCGCGGCTACCTGGCCGGCAGCGGCTGGAAGGAATACCAGGAAAGCCGCTCCGTGTGCGGCGTTCCGCTGCCCGAAGGGCTTACCAACGCAAGCAAGCTGCCGCGCCCGATCTTCACGCCCGCCGCCAAGGCCGCGGCCGGCGAGCACGACGAGAACATCAGCTACGACCGCGTGGTCGAGATCGTCGGTCCCAAGCTGGCGCAGCAAATTCGCGAGACCAGCCTCGAGATCTATGAAACCGCCGCGCAGATCGCTCTCACCAAGGGAATGATCATTGCCGACACCAAGTTCGAGTTTGGCCTGGACGAAGCCGGCACGCTGGTGCTGATGGACGAAGTGCTCACGCCCGACAGCTCGCGCTACTGGCCGGTCGAGGGCTACCAGGCCGCGCTGGCCGCCGGCGCCAACCCGCCGAGCTACGACAAGCAGTTCGTGCGCGATTGGCTCGAGGCCACCAAGATCAACGGCAAGCCCTGGGACAAGACGCCGCCGGCGCCGCGCCTGCCGGCCGAAGTGATCGAGAAGACCGCGGCCAAGTACCGGGAAGCGCTGGAGCGCCTTACCGGCTGAGCTCGCTGGGTAGCCGGCTCCGGCCGCCTCAGCGGCTGGCCGAGTTCAGCGTTGCCACCGTCCGGCCGCTTGCGTCGAGCAATGCAAGCCGCCCCGGGCCGGCCAACCGATAGGTGGCGGCGGCCTGCAGCGCCGAGATGAATTGCGCTTCATTCGCGCCGCGCACAGGGTCCGCGCAGGCCATGCGGGTAGAGGCCAGTTGGCCGATGCGCAGCGTGCTGCCGCTACGCGTGAACGACCCCGACACCCGGTTGCAGCCGCCCGATCCGCTGACGCGGCCACTGCTGCGGTCGAATTGGATCTGCGCATCGCCGCCGGGCGCCACGGGCTCGTTGCCCAGCTGCACGAGGCGCCAGACCGGCCCCTCGATCGGTTCGTCCAGGCTGATGCCGCTGCCGCAACCGGACAGCGCGGCCCCGAGGACGACGGCCGCGAAAACGGGAAGCGCGAGGCGGGCGCGGTGGCGGGCGAGGAAACGCATGGCCGGTTTTCCTTCTTCTCAATTGCAACAAGTTGAATCGCCCGCAATCGTATTCGACGCCGGCCTAGCTCGCCAATGCCGTACCGCCTGCCAGGCGTGCGCGAACGCAGGTCCGCACGCTGGCTGGTGTGGCCGGGTCGTCGAGCAGCGCGGGCCATTCGGCCTGCGCTTGGCGCACGCTATCGCGCGCGATGGCCATGAGCCGGGACGGGCGCAGCAGCCCGGCCGCGCGCAGCAGCGCTTCGAGCGCCGGCCAGTCGAAGGCGCGCAGGCGTGCATCGATGGCGCGGTTGACCGCGTAGTCGACCGCCGGCACGTCTTCGAAGAAAGCCGCCACGCACACCGGGTCGTAGAGCGGCGCCAGCACCGGCGCCACGCCGTCGGGGTAGCGCAATGCCCAGTTCTTCAGGTGGGCGTCGCTGTTGCCCAGCAGGATGAAAGCCACGATGCGCCGCACGCATTCGCGCACGTCGGCCACCGGGTGGGGCGACAGCCGGTCCAGCACGCGCAGCATGGCGGGCCAGTCGACGTTGAGCCCGCGGCCGTACTTCTGGCGCGGCTCGTACTGCAGCACCTGCGCGAACTCTTCCATGTGGATGCGGCCGCCGTCGGCCGTGCGGTCGAAGCGGCGCACGGCAAGGATCTGTCCGAACGGCACCTGCTCGGGCAGGTCGGCTTCGGTGCGCTCGATCACGCTGGCCTCGGCGCAGTCAAGGCCGAGTGCGCCGCACAGGCGATAGCCGGTGTGCTCGTTGGCCACCAGGTCGGGGTGGCGCGTGGTCGGCAGCTTGAGGATGAATGAGCCGGCCGCACCATGGCGCCGCACCACGTAGCGCCGGCCATCCTGCACGGCGGAGAATTTGGTCACCACGCCCGGAATGGCGGCCGCGTCTTCCACCGGCAGTTCGACGAAGCCCGGTTCGAGCACGTCCAGCCCGAGCGCGGTGTGCCAGTGCCGGACCGTGTCGGGAATGCCTTCGGCCGTGGGCACGGGCTCGACCTCGAGCGCGCCCATCAGGTCGTGGCCGGCGGCGGCCAGCAGCTCGAATTCGTCGTCCGCGCTGCAGCCGCGCTGCAAGGCCAGGCGTTCGCGGTTGTGCCCCTCGGGCAGCAGGTTCTGAAAGTAGCTTGGCCAGTGGCCGTCGCTGCGCGACACCCGGGCGTCGCGGGCCGAAGCCAGGATGGCCCGGGTCGCGGCCTCGTCGGCGCCCCGGTAGGCCAGCGAGAGCGTGGGGCGTGCCGGATCGGCGATGTAGGCCTCGTCGAACGACACGCGAAGAATGTCGCCGTACTGCGAGAGATAGCCGATGGCACGCCGCCGGCCCGCGGCCTGTGCATTGCCGCCGGGCGCATGCAGGTACATCCGCAGATAGCGGATGCCGGTGTTGAACGCGGCGCTGGTGCTCACCGGCCTTCGTCAGCCAGGCTCTGTGCAATGGAGGGTGGTGCGCCTGCGCCTGCCGGCTGGCCGAGCAGCCGGCCACCCGATCGCACGAAGTCCTCCAGTTGCGGGCGCAGCGCGGCGGGCACCGTCATGAGCTCGAGCCCCAGCACGCGCGCCATTTCGAGCAGCGTTGAAAGCCGTGGATCGATCTGGCCGCTTTCGATGCGCTGCACCGTCATGCGCGAAAGGCCGGCTTGGGTCGCCAAGGCCTCCTGGCTCAGGCTCGCTGCCTTCCGGGCCTTTTCGAGTTCTTCAGTGAGTTGGATCATTAGCGTACGCTTTTACGTCGAATTGAGTAGTAATGATATCTATATGAGGCTAGGAAGGGCAATAAAAAAGCGACTCTCCAGTCGCTTTTCTATCTAATTGCTCATTGCAATGAGCAATTCGTTGCTCAACTCAACACCACGCTGCTGAGCCGGCGGCGATATGTGGCCACCAGCGGATCGTCCGGCGGAATCTGCCCGTCGGCCACTTTCACCTTCGGCGGCTCGATGAGATCGAGGATCGCGATGTAGGTCTTGCGCGCGAGTTCTTCGTTCCAGCTCTTGTCGCGCATCAGGATCTCGAGCAGTTCGTCCATGGCGTCGGTCCAACGCTGTTCGGCCATCAGCAGGCGGGCGCGGCCGAAGCGGGCGTCGAAGTCGCGCTTGCCGGCGGCAATCTTGGCGTCGAAATCAGCCAATGACGGCGCGGCTCCGGATGCCGGCGCCGCAAAGTCGATGGCGTCCATCCAGCGCTGCAGCGAATCGAAGCGGCGCACCAGCGTGGTCTTGGCGATGACGGGGGCGAAAGCCACCTTGGCATCGTCGATGCGGCCCTCTTGCAGCAGCAGCTTGATGTAGTCGAAGCGCGCATCGTCGTTGGCCGGGTCGGTGGCCACCGCATGCTGCAGCCGCTCGAGCGCGCCTTCGGTGTCGCCCTCGGCCAGCGCTTCCTGGGCCGCAGCCTCTTCCGAAGCCGCCTCGACCTCTTCGGCGCCGGGCACGTGCTTGTCGAGGAATTCGCGGATCTTGTCGGCCGGAATGGCGCCGACGAAGCCGTCGACCGGCTGGCCGTCCTTGAACATCACGCAGAACGGAATGCTGCGCACGCCGAACATCTCGGACAGCTGCGACGAAATCTGCGGCACCTTGTCGGCGTCGAGCTTGGCCAGCGTGAAGCGGCCGGCGTACTCGGTTTCGAGCTTTTCGAGCACCGGGCCGAGCTGTTTGCACGGTCCGCACCATTCGGCCCAGATGTCCAGCAGCACCGGCGTGGCGACCGAGCCTTCGACCAGTTCGGCCTGAAAATTTTCGAGAGTGATGTCGATCATCGGAACCAGCTGGGGGTGAAACGTAAAATTGAAACCATGAACGAAACCATTCAGGTCGGTGTAGTGATGGGCTCGAGCTCCGATTGGGAGACGATGCGCAACGCGGTCGAGATTCTCCAGCAATTCGGAATCAAGCACGAAGCGAAGGTGGTCTCGGCCCACCGCATGCCCGATGCGCTCTTCGCGTACGCCGAAAGCGCCGCCGGGCGCGGGCTTACCGCCATCATCGCGGGCGCGGGCGGCGCGGCGCATCTGCCGGGCATGCTGGCCTCCAAGACCACCGTGCCGGTGCTGGGCGTGCCGGTGGCCAGCCGCCACCTGCAGGGGGTCGATTCGCTCTACAGCATCGTGCAGATGCCCAAGGGCGTTCCGGTGGCGACTTTTGCCATCGGCAATGCGGGAGCGGCCAACGCGGCGCTGTTCGCCGTGGCGATGCTGGCGGTGAACGATCCGGCGCTGCGCGCCCGGCTCGACGCCTTCCGCATCGCGCAAACCGCCGCGGCCGAGGCCATGACGCTGCCGCCGCCTCCCGCGGCGGATGCCGGCGCTGTATCGCCTTTTTCGCCGCAAGGCGGGGGTGCCCTGTGAGCAAGAACGACCTTCCCATTCTTCCCGGCGCCACGCTCGGTGTGCTCGGCGGCGGCCAGCTAGGCCGCATGTTCGCGCACGCCGCCCAGCGCATGGGCTACTTCACGGCCGTGCTCGATCCCGACGCCGACAGCCCGGCGGGCCGTGTGAGCCACCACCACATCCATACCGACTACGCCGACGTGGACGGCCTGGCGCGGCTCGCGGGCCTGGCCGACGCGGTGACGACGGAGTTCGAGAACGTGCCCGCGCCGTCGCTCGACAAGCTGTCGGTCGCCCGGCCCGTGGCGCCCGACGCGGCGGCCATTGCCATCGCGCAGGACCGCATCGCCGAAAAAGCCCATTTCACCCGCTGCGGCGTGGCGTGCGCGCCGTACGCCGTCATCGAGACGGCGGCGCAGCTTGCCGCCGGTGAGGACGGGCTGCTACCCGGCATTCTCAAGACGGCCCGCCTCGGCTACGACGGCAAGGGCCAGCAGCGCGTGTCCACCCGGGCCGAGCTGATCGACGCCTGGCAGGCCGCGGGCTGCGTGCCGTGCGTGCTCGAAAAGCTGCTGCCGCTCGAGTTCGAATGCTCGGTGATCGTGGCGCGCGGCCGCGACGGGCAGATCGTGCACTTTCCGCCCCAGCGCAACCTGCACCGGGGCGGCATCCTGGCCGTGACCGAGGTGCATGCGCAGAACATGCCCAAGACGGTGGCGCAGGCCGCCATCAACTCGGCAAAGAGCATTGCCACCGGGCTCAACTACGTGGGCGTGCTGTGCGTCGAGTTCTTCGTGCTGACCGACGGCTCGCTGGTCGTGAACGAAATGGCACCGCGGCCGCACAACAGCGGCCACTACACCATGGAGGCCTGCGACGTGTCGCAGTTCGAACTGCAGGTGCGCACCCTTGCCGGCTTGCCGCTGGCCCCGCCGCGGCAGCACAGCCCGGCGATCATGCTGAACCTGCTGGGCGACCTGTGGTTCACCGCCGAGGGCGGTGACAAGCCGGCGGCGCCGCGCTGGAGCGACGTGCTCGCGCTGCCTGGCGCACACCTGCACCTCTACGGCAAGGTCGAACCGCGACGCGGCCGCAAGATGGGCCACATCACCTTCACCGGCGCCACGCTCGAGGGCGTGCGCGCCGCGGCGTCACAAGCCTCCACACTGCTCGGCCTGCCGGCGCTCACGGCGGCCGACTTCGCATGATTCTCGACGGCCAGTCTCCCCAGGCGATTGCCGAAGCCGCGCGCGTGCTGCGCGCGGGCGGGCTGGTCGCATTCCCGACCGAAACCGTCTATGGCCTGGGCGCCGATGCCACCAGCGACATGGCGGTGGCCGGCATCTTCAAGGCCAAGGGGAGGCCTTCGGACCATCCGCTGATCGTTCACGTGGCGGCCGGCATCAAGGGCACCGAGGCGCTGTCGCGCTTTGCGCAGCCGCTTCCGCCGTTCGCGCAGAAGCTGGTGCAGGCCTTCTGGCCCGGCCCGCTCACGCTGATCGTCACGCGCCAGCCCGGCGTTGCGGCCGCGGCGGCGGGCGGGCAAGACACCATCGGCTTGCGCTGCCCTTCGCATCCGGTGGCGCAGGCGCTGCTCGAGGCCTGCGCCGAGCAGGGCGTCCCCGGCCTAGCGGGGCCCAGCGCCAACCGGTTCGGCCGCGTGAGCCCGACCACCGCGCAGCATGTGTTCGACGAATTCGGCGATTCGCTGCCGGTGGTCGACGGCGGTGCCTGCGAGGTGGGCATCGAGTCGACCATCATCGACTGCAGCCGCGGCGCGCCCGTGCTGCTGCGGCCGGGCCTGATCACGCGCGCGCAGGTCGAGGCCGCGCTGGGCGAGCGCCTGAGTGACCGCGAGGTGCTCGAAACGCCCGATCCGCGCGCCCCCGGCACGCTGGAGGCGCACTACGCCCCCAATGCCAAGCTGCGGCTGATGGATGCCAAGGCCATCCAGACCGGGCTCGACGTGCTCGGCGCCGGCGCCGCGAACATCGCGGTGTGGACGCGCACCGGAGTGCGCAGCCATTCGCAGCGCGTGCTGCAGCGGCGCATGCCCGACGACGCCGCGGCCAGCGCGCACCAGCTGTTCGCGGTGCTGCGCGAATTCGACGCGCAAGGCGTCAAGCTGATCTGGGTCGAGACGCCGCCGGACACGCCCGAGTGGGAAGGCGTGCGCGACCGCCTTCAACGCGCGTCGATGGGCTGACCCCTCAAGGGTTAACCGCCGGCGGCCAGCACGCCCTGGAAGAAGCCGCGCGCCGAAGCCAGGCAGAACGGCGGCGCCAGCGTGCCGTGATAGGCCAGAGTGACCGCCCGCGCCTTGTCGGCCTCACTGCCTGGGCTGTTCTGCGCGAGGATGCTCTTGGCCTGCGCAAAGCCGGCGCGCGCGGCGGAATAGGCGTCGGTGATGGCGTTGTCTTCCAGGTCGACCACGGTCAGCGCGGCGGCGGGCATGCCCCGGGCGCGGAAGTAGCCGGCGGTGGCGCGGGTGCTCAGGAAGTTGACGGTCGGGTCGTTGGCGCCGCCGCACATGAGCACCGGCCGGGTCGGCAGCCAGTTGCGCAGGTCGTTGGCGCGCGCCGCCTTTCTAAAGCCCACGGCCGGCCGGCAATCGAGCGGCGAAGTCGTGCTGAGCGAACTCGCCGTGGGAGGCAGCGCATTGCCCGGGCAGGGGTTGGCCTGGATGTCGCTGGCCGCCTGCGTCAGGTAGCTCTGGCGGATCAGGTTGTTGGCGCCATAGAAGATCGATAGGTCGGGGCTCACCGGCCCCGGCGTGGCGCCCGCCGGAAAGAGCGCCAGCTGCGGCAGCTTTCCATTGGCAAAAAGCGTGGTGATCGGCGTCAGGCTCGGCAGCAGGGTGTCGATGCCGGCGGCGTACTGCGATTCGTAGATGTCGCTGGTGCTGCCGTACACGTCGCCGAACTGCTGCTGCCAGCTGGCCGAGAGCAGCGGCACGAACAGCGTGCTCCCCAGCGCCGGCCAGCCCTGGAAGGTGTAGTCCGCCAGCAGCCCGATGGCTGAGGGAGCCGAGAGCGGCGCCGACGCCGTCACCGCCTTGCCCGTGTTCTGCATCTCGCGGTGCGCTGCCATCGCCACGTAGCCGCCCTGCGAATAGCCGGTGATCAGCAGCGAGCCCGCATCGGTCGCGTTGATGCCCGAGAAGGTCTTGCGCGCCGCGGTGAGCGCATCGACCATGTCCTTGCCTTGCTGGTCGCCGTTCAGGTACGGGTGATAGGGCAGCGTCGACTTGTCATAGCCCGCGTAGTTGGGTGCCACCACGATGTAGCCCTGCGCCGCGAACATGGCGGCAACCAAAAGGCCTTCGCCGGCCGCCGGCTGGCCGGCTTCGGTCCACTTGGCGATGTTGAAGTTGCGCGCGGCGGTGGTGCCGTGGGCATACAGCACCACCGGCCGCGCGCCGTTGCAGGCCACGTCCGCGCCGGAGGGCACCATGACCGCGGCCGTGGCGTTGGTGGCTTCGTTCTTGCCGCCGATGGTGCGGTATTCGAGATAGCGCGTCTCGATGCCGCACTTGGGCGTGCCGGTCACCTGAAGCAGCGCTCTGCCCGAAGCATCGGCCTCGAGCAGCGACCTGAACTGGTCGGCGGTCAGCTTCGACGCCTGCTCGGGCGGGTCCGTCACGACGGAGCCTCGGCCCGTATCCGTCGCGGGCGGAGGAAGGCCGATTCCGATGCCGCCTCCACCACCACCGCCTCCTCCGCCGCAGGCCGCCAGCAGCAGCGCGGCGCCGGTGAGCGCCGCCGATGCCGCCCTTTTTTGCATCGAGAGGCGGGAAGATTGTTGCGGTGTCTTCAAGGCGTTTCTCCTGTGTTGCACGGGTGTCGAATCGAACGGGCGTCCGATTCTGTGCAGCGCCCCAGCCGCGCGCAAGCGGCTATCACCTACAGAAGTTTTCAGTACACGGTGCGGCGGGCTAGGCGACCAGGCGCCTAGTTGTCTTGATATGCCCAGTCGACCAGCGCATCGAAGGCAGCGCGCGCAGCGCCCGCGTTCTCGCCGTTGGCAATGGCCACCAGCACGTAGCGCCGCCCGCTCGCGCCATGCACGTAGCCAGCCACGCCCGACGAGTCGCGCAGCGTGCCGGTCTTCAGGTGCGCCGCGCCGCCCGAGCGCAGCGCGCGCCGCTTGAGCGTGCCGTCCACGCCCGAGGCGGGCAGCGACGACACCAACTCGGGCATCACCGGCGAGCGCCACGCGACCTGCAGCATCTTGCCGAGCGCCGCGGCGCTGATGCGCTCTTCGCGCGACAGGCCCGAACCGTTGTCGAACACCGGCTGCCCCTCGCCCGTGCCGATGCGGTCGCGCCACCACTGGCCCAGCGCATTGCGCGACGCCTCGAAGGTGCCGCGGTTCTTTTGCGTGAGGCCGAGCGTCAGGAACACCTGCTGCGCCATCACGTTGTTGCTGTACTTGTTGATGTCGCGAATCACCTCCGCGAGCGGCGGCGAGCCGAACTCGAACACCGGCTTCAGGCCCGGCGGCACCCGGCCGTCGCGCATCTGCCCGCCGACGCGGCCGCCCATCTCGGCCCACATGCCGCCGACGGCGCGCAGCCCGTAGGTGCGCGGGTCGGCATAGGCCACGGCCCAGCTTTTCTCGCCGCAGGCCGCCGGAAGGGTGCCGTTGAACCGGATGCGGTTCGGGTCGCTGAAGTCGGGCCTGATCGCCGCGCGCCAGTCGCCGCATTCGCCGGGCGCCAGCGCGATGGTGGGCTGCATGGACACGCTGGCGAGCGGGGGCTCGTAGTTGATGCGCGCGTGTTGCCCGCCACGCTCGGGCGTGAAGGTCATGTTGACCGACTTGAAGTTGACCAGCAGCGCGTCGGGCGAGGCGTTGTAGGGCCGCAGCGGCTCGCCGTCGAAGGCGGCGGGGTCGTTCTCGGCCGTGTTCTCGAAGGTGCTGCGGTCCAGCACGATGTCGCCGCTCACGGTGGTAATGCCCAGGCCCTGCACGCGGCGCAGCAGCAGCCACACGCGCTCGAGCACGAGCTTGGGGTCGCCCTGGCCCTTGATGTAGAGGTTGCCGTTGAGCACGCCGTTGCTCACCGTGCCGTCGACGTAGACCGGCGTGTTCCAGCTGTAGGCCGGGCCGAGCAGGTCGAGCGCGGCGTAGGTGGTGACCACCTTCATGATCGATGCGGGGTTCACCGGCACCTGCGAGCGCCACGCCAGCCGCGGCGGGCGCACGCCGTCGGCGTCGGCCACCAGCATGGTCACCGAATCGCGCGGCACCTTGGCGCGCGCGAGGGCGGTCTCTACTTCGGTCGGAAAGGCTTGTTGCGCGTAGGCGCCGGAAGCGAAAAGCGTGGCGAGGCACAGCGCACAGACGGGCCGGAGGAAGGAGAGACGAGGAAGAACCATCGGCCGATTATCTCGGCGGAAAAACATGCAGCTGCGCGTGGTACAGCAGCATGACGGTCTTGGCATCGGCAATGCGCCCGTCCGCCACCATGGCCAGCGCCTCGTCGATGCCGAGTTCGAGCACCTCGATGTCCTCGCCCTCGTCGGCCAGGCCGCCGCCATTGCCCACGCGCATCGAAGGCTCGTACTCGGCGATGAAGAAGTGCAGCTTCTCGGTCACCGAGCCCGGGCTCATGAAGGTTTCGAAAATCTTCTGCACCGCGCCGAGCCGGTAGCCCAGTTCTTCTTCCACCTCGGCGCGAATGCGCTCCTCGGGCGCCGCGTTGTCCAGCAGGCCGGCGGCCGCTTCGATCAGCAGGTCGTCGTGGCCGTTGACAAAAGCCGGGTAGCGAAACTGCCGCGTCAGCAGCACCGTGCGCCGGGCCCGGTTGTAGGGGAGCAGCGTGGCGCCGTTGCCGCGGTCGTAGGTTTCGCGGTGCATGCGCTGCCACTTGCCGTCGTTGCGCCGCCAGTCGAAGGCGGTGGTCTTCAGCGTGTACCAGTTGTCGGAAAGCAGGGTGGCTTCGTGCACCCGGACGCGGTCTTGAAGGGTCATGGCGCAAAGCATATGCGCTGATTCGTGCAAAAACAAGAAAATTCGTGCAATCTGCGGCTTGGCCGGATACGATCGCACCGATGCTTACCCGCCAGCGCAAACAACACATCCTCTCGGTCCTGCGGCGCGACGGCAGCGTTGTCGCGAAGTCGCTCAGCGAGGAGCTCGCGTTGTCGGAAGACACCATTCGCCGCGATCTGCGCGAGCTCGCCGCCGAAGGGCTGCTGCAGCGCGTGCACGGCGGTGCGCTGCCGCTTGCCAGGGCCGAGGCCGACTTTGCGGGCCGCCTGCAGCTGGCAACCGCCGAGAAGGTGGCCATCGGCCGTGCCGCTGCGCGATTGGTGCGGCCGGGGCAGGTGGTGTTCATCGATGGCGGCACCACGGCCGTGCAGATGGCACGGCACCTGCCCGAAAGCCTGCGTGCCACCGTGGTGACGCACAGCCCCTCGGTGGCGGTCGAGCTGGCTGGCCACGTCGCCGTCGAGGTGGTGCTGATCGGCGGGCGGCTTTTCAGGCATTCGATGGTGGCGGTGGGCGCCGCGGCCATGGACGCCATCTCGCGCATCCATGCCGACACCTTCTTCATGGGCGTGACCGGCGTGCAGGCCGAAGCCGGGCTGACGACCGGCGATGACGAAGAGGCGGCGATCAAGCGCGCGCTCATGGCGGCGGCGGCCGAGACGGTGGTGCTGGCCTCATCGGAAAAAATCGGCGCCGCTTCGGCCTGGGTGATCAACCCGGTTTCCGCCGCTACCAGCCTGCTGGTGTCGCCGGAGGCGCCCGCCCCCGCGCTGGCGGCGCTGCGCAAGGTGGGGCTGGCCATCTTGCGCAGCGACGGCGGCTGATTCGCCCCTGGCCGGCGGGGCGGCGGCGGGCCCTCGATAATCGGGGGATGCCTGCCACGCCCCGTTTTTCGCCCCGCACGCTCGGCATCGGCGCGGCCGTGGTCACCGTGCTGGTCTGGACCGCCTTCATCGTCATCGCCCGGGCCTCGGCCGGACGCTCGCTCACGCCTTTCGACCTGGCCTTGGCGCGCATCTGCGGCGCCAGCATGGTGCTGGTTCCATGGGGTGCGTGGCTGGTCATGAAGAGCCGCCGCGAACAGCAAGGGGGCACGGCCTCGTCGCTGTTCGGGCTTTCGCCTCTTTCCCTGCGCGTCACAGCCACCGCCGGCGTCTTCGGCGGGCTCGCCTACGCCATGCTTGCGTACAGCGGCTTCTTCTTTGCGCCCGCGGGCCATGCCGCGGTGCTGATGCCGGGCAGCCTGCCGCTGTGGACCACGCTGCTGGCCGCTTTGGTGCTGCGCGACCGCATCACCCCGGGCCGCGCTTTCGGCCTGGCGCTGATCGTTGCCGGCGACCTCATGGTCGGCGGCCGCAGCCTGCTGCACGCCTTCGAGGGCGGTGAGGTCTGGAAGGGCGACCTGCTTTTCATGGGCGCAGCGTTCTGCTGGGCCTGCTACAGCGTGGTGGCACGCCGCCATGGGCTCGACGCCGTGCGCGCGACCATTGCCATTACCGTGTTCGCACTGCTCACCTATGTGCCCGTGTACAGCCTGCTGGTGGCGGGCGGCGCGGTCGTGAGCCACATCGGCTCCGCCCCTTGGGGCGAGGTGGCGTTTCAGATGCTGTTCCAGGGCATCGGCTCGGTGGTGATCTCGGGCATTACCTTCACGAAGATGATTCAATATTTCGGCCCGGTGCGCAGCACCATGATCACGGCGCTGGTGCCCGGCCTCTCGGCCTTCGGCGCGGTGATCTGGCTCGACGAGCCGCTGTACTGGAACCTGATCGCCGGCCTGCTGCTGGTGACCGCCGGCATCCTGTTCGGCGTGCAGAAGGCCGCCGGAGCGCGCAATGCCGCAGTGCCCGCGGTTCCGGCTGCCGCAGCCATGGGGCGCCACGATGCATAGGCTCCTGGCTTTCGACACCAGCACCGAACACCTGTCGGTGGCGGTGCGCCACGGCGAGCGCCTGTTCACGCACAGCGGCGCTGGCGGTGCGCAGGCGTCGAGCACGTTGATCCCGCTCATCCTGCAATTGCTGGCCGAGGCCGGGCTCGAGCTGGCCGCGCTCGACGCCATCGCCTTCGGCCGCGGGCCGGGTTCCTTCACGGGCCTGCGCACCGCCTGCTCGGTGGCCCAGGGGCTGGCCTTCGGCTCCGGTGTGCGATTGCTGCCGGTCGACACCCTGCAGGCCGTGGCCGAGGAAGCGCGCCATGCCTTCGGCGCCCGCCAGGTGGTTGCGGTGCTCGATGCGCGCATGGACCAGCTGTATGCCGCCCGCTACGACTTCGAAGGCGGCGGCGAACTCGGCGCGTTGCAAGGCAACGACAACGAGCCGCTGCTGCTGGCCCCCGAGGCGCTCGAAGTGCCCGCCGGCTGGTCGCTCGCCGGCAATGCCTTTGCAGCCTACGGCCCGCGCCTGGCGCCGGCGGCAGCGCGCCACGAGGTGCTGCCGACGGCCGCCGCCATGCTTCGGCTCGCCCCGGCGCTGCTGGCCGCCGGACGCACTGTGGATGCGGCACATGCCTGGCCGCTGTATGTTCGCGATAAAGTGGCGCAAACCACGGAAGAGCGTGCCGCCATCAAGGCGGCCGCGGTTGCGATTTCACCAGTGTGACCCACCCATGAGTGCCGTTCTCCAGCCCGTCGAAGCCCGACTCGAACCGCTCACCATCGAGCGGCTCGAGGCTGTCTGCGCGGTGGAGCACACGGCCTACAGCCATCCCTGGACGCGCGGGAATTTCATCGATTCCATGGCCGTTGGCTACCACTGCCAATGCCTGCTCGCGCCGGTGTCGCTGCCGAACCTGGCCACGCCGGTTACCAGCCTCGGCGAAACGCTGATCGGCTACTACGTCGCCATGAAGGGCGTCGACGAGGTGCATCTGCTCAACATCACCGTGGCGCCGGCTTTCCAGCGCCAGGGCTGGGCGCCGTTGATGCTCGAGGCGCTGACCGGGTGGTCGCGCGGCGAAGGCGCGCAGTGGCTGTGGCTCGAGGTGCGCGAAAGCAACCAGCGCGCGCTCGACATTTATGTGCGCCAGGGTTTCCGCAGCGTCGGCGTGCGCAAGGGTTATTACCCGGCGCATGAGGGCAAGCGCGAAGACGCCGTGGTCATGAGCCTGAGATTGAACGAGACAGGCTCCGCCTGGGGAGCCTTGCGATGAGTGCGGTACAGACATTGAAGCTCGACGCGCGCCAGCGCGCGATGCTCGACGAAATGGGCGTGAAGGTCTGGTGGCCGATGCCCGAGGTCGTCGAGGCGGCACCCGTTGCCGCAGAGGCACAAGCAGTTGTCGCAGAGCCGCCGCCCGTCGACGAGCGCGAACCGTACGTCGCCGAAACGCCCGTGGCCGCGCCTGCGCATGCACCGGTCGCAAGGCCCGCAGCGGCACCGGCGCCGGTCGCTCGCCCAGCAACTGCACCTGCCGCGGCACCGCTCGCCCATGGCGCCGCCGTGCTGGTCGAAACGCCCCGTCGCCTCTATGCCGAGGCCGGAAGCACCGAGTCGGCCCAAGGCGGCTGGCTGGTCGTGGCCGACATGCCGCCCGAAGCCGACGGTCGCCACGGCGAGCCCTTTGCGGGCGACGCGGGCAAGCTGCTCGACAACATGCTGCGCGCCCTCAAGCTGCACGATGGCAAGACGCCGGTGCACCTGATGCGCACGCACCGCGGCGTGGCAGCCGGCCAGCCCGGCAGCCCGCGCCCGATGGCCGAGGCTTTCGAGGAACATGCCGCCGCGCTGGCGCCCAGCATGGTGCTCGCCATGGGCCCGCTGGCCGCCCAAAGCCTGATGCAAAGCACCGACCCGCTCGGCAAGCTGCGCGGCCGCGCCGTGCCGCTGCACTCGGTCAACGGCGTGCCGGTGGTGGCCACCTACCACCCGGCGTACCTGCTGCGAAACCCCGCCGACAAGGCGCGCGCCTGGGCCGACCTGTGCCTGGCAGCCGACCAGCAAATGCCGTCGAAATAAGCGGCGGCCGGCGGGTCCTTAAAATCGGCCCCATGACTTTCCTCGACAAGCTGGCCACCGCACAGCAAAAAAACGGTTCGTTGCTCTGCGTGGGGCTCGATCCGGAGCCAGCCAAGTTCCCGGGGCAACTCAAGGGCGACGCGAGCCGCATCTATGACTTCTGCGCGCGCATCGTCGACGCGACGGCCGACCTGGTGATTGCCTTCAAGCCGCAGATTGCCTACTTCGCGGCCCACCGCGCCGAAGCCCAGCTGGAGCAACTGATGGAGCACATGCGCCGCAATGCGCCCCATGTGCCCGTCATCCTGGACGCCAAGCGCGGAGACATCGGCTCCACCGCCGAGCAGTACGCCATCGAGGCTTTCGAGCGCTATGGCGCCGACGCGGTCACGTTGTCGCCCTTCATGGGCTTCGACTCCGTGGCGCCGTACCTCAAGCACGAAGGCAAGGGCGCCTTTTTGCTGTGCCGTACCAGCAACCCCGGCGGCTCCGACCTGCAGGGCCAGCGCCTCGCGGACATCGAGGGCCAGCCCTTTCTCTATGAGCACGTCGCCAAGCTCGCGCAAGGCCCGTGGAACCTCAACGGCCAACTCGGCCTCGTGGTGGGCGCCACCTATCCGGCCGAGATCGAACGCGTGCGCGAACTCGCGCCCACGGTGCCGCTGCTGATTCCGGGCGTCGGCGCCCAGGGCGGCGACGCGGTAGCCACGGTGCGCGCGGGCTGGCGCGCCGATGCGCCGATCATCGTGAACTCGTCCCGCGCGATCATCTACGCGTCGTCGGGCGACGACTTTGCCGCCGCGGCGAAGAACGCCGCGCGCACCACGCGCGACGCGCTCGAAGCTGCAAAGCCCTGAGGTTCAGGCGCGGCGGAGCCGCGTGAAGGCTTCGAACTCCCAATTCCGCATGCCCAGCAGCAGCGTGTAGCCCTCGCGGTCCTTGGCCGAGAGCTTCTGGTCCGTCTGGTGCTGCTGCGCAAAGTCTTGCGCCACGCGCTGCAGGCGCTCCAAAAACGCCGGTGCCAATGAGCGGCTGATGGAGCCGTGCACCAGCAACAGCCCCTCGGCCGGCCCGTCGAAGCCGCCGCGGTAGTAGTCGAGCACCACGTTTTCGCGAAAGAACTCCATCACCGGGCCGTGCGGCCGCCAGCGGAAGGTCTTGGCCAGCTTCAGCCGGTAGCGGTTGAGCGGCCGCAGCTCGATGATGCCGATGCGGTCCAACTGCGCCAGGAAGCCGATGCATTCCGCCTCCGTGATCCGGTACGAGGCCACGATCTGCTCCAGCGTCCACTGGCTCAGCACGCTGATGGCCACCAGCAGCAGCTTCTTGTCCTTGACCACCGCCCTTTCCTGCTCCTGCGTGAGCTCCTTCAACAGCGGCTGGGCGTCGGCCACGCGGCGGGCCAACTCGGCAAAGTCGATCTTGAGCGCACGGCAGATCGCGTCGACGCGCGAAAGCGGCATGTCGCTCTTGGCCAGCATGCGCTTGACGCTGGATTCCGCCATGTCGAGCGACCGCGCCAGGTCGGCGTAGGTCATGCGGGCGCTCTTGAGTTCGTTCTTGAGGGCTTGGACGAGGTCGACGGTGGTGCTCATGAAAGGTGGCTTGTGCGGAGAGGGGTATCGAAAAAGGATACCGAAAGGTGTGAATTAATACCTCGTATCGATTCTCGATGCCTACAGAGAGGCTGGCAACTAAATTCCGCGGCTCGTACCACCCAACCAACGAGGCCCGCCATGTTCCTGCCCACTCTCAGCCGCCGCGAACGCGGGCTGCTCTTCACCTTTGCGCTGCTTGCGCTTGTGGCTTTGTTCGGCCCCGCGCTGCCCGCGGCCGATGTGGCAATTGCCTCGGTGTTTGCAGACAACCGCGCCTGGCACGGCCTGCCCAATGCCATGGACGTGCTGAGCAACCTGCCGTTCCTGCTGATCGGCTGCTGGGGCCTGTACCGGCTCAACCGCATCGACCGGGCCCATCAGCAGGCGCTGGCCCAGTTTCCCCTGGCACCCCCGGCCAGCGACCCGCCGGACAACACGCTCGATTGCGCCTGGCTGTTCTTCGCCGGCCTGATCGCCACCGCGGCGGGCTCCGCCTTCTATCACCTGCTGCCGGACGCACCCCGCCTTGCGGCCGACCGCGCCGGCATGGCCGTGGCCTTTGCCGGGCTGATCGGCATTGCGGTCTGCGAACGCGTGAGCCAGCGCGCCGGCTGGCCGGCCGCCTGGTTCGTGCTGACCACGGGCCTGCTTGCGGCCGAGGTGGTCCAGGAGACCGGCAATGTCCTGCCCTGGGCCCTTGTGCAGTTCGGCGGCATGGCGCTGGTGCTGACGCTTGCGCTGGCCACGCCGATGCGCGGCGCGGTCGGCCTCAAGCTGGGCTGGGTGATCTTCTTCTATGTGGTGGCCAAGGCCTTCGAGCTGGCGGACCACCAGATCTACGAGGCCTCCGGGCACCTGATCTCCGGCCACAGCCTGAAGCACCTGGTGGCGGCGCTCGCGGGCTTGCCGGTTCTGGCGGCACTCCGGAAGCTCGATATGGGCTGGCGGGCAACGTTGCTGCGGCACAATCCCGACGCAGCCGTCGTAACGGCCTGAGGAGAATTCTTCGAATGACAACCCCCGCCGCTGCTGCGACTGCCGCCACCGCGCCCCACGAGGCGAACGCGCACGCCAACCAGTTCGCCCTTCTCAAGCAGCGGCGTTTCGCGCCTTTCTTCTGGACGCAGTTCGCGGGCGCGGCGAACGACAACCTCTTCAAGTTCGCCTTCACCGTCATGGTGACCTACCAGCTCCAGCTGAGCTGGATGCCGCCGGCCATGGCGGGCCTGGTGATCGGCGCGCTTTTCATCCTGCCGTTTCTGCTGTTCTCCGCCACGGCGGGCCAACTCACCGACAAGTTCGACAAGACGAAGATCATCCGCTTCGTGAAGAACTTCGAGATCGCGATCATGCTGATTGCGACATGGGGCTTCATGCGCGCCGATGCGGTGGTGCTGCTGGGCTGCGTGTTCCTCATGGGCCTGCATTCCACGCTGTTCGGCCCGGTCAAGTTCGCCTACCTGCCGCAGGTGCTCGACTCGCGCGAGCTCACGGGCGGCAACGGCATGGTCGAGATGGGCACCTTCGTCGCCATCCTGCTCGGGCAAGTGGCGGGCGGGCTGCTGGTGGCGCTGCCGCAGATCGGCCACACCACGGTGGCGGTGGCCTGCGTGCTGCTGGCACTGGTCGGACGCGGCGTGGCGCAGGCCATTCCGCAGGCGCCGGCCACCGACCCCGGGCTGGTGATCAACTGGAATCCGTTCAGCGAGACGTGGCGCAACCTCAAGCTCGCGCACGGCAACATCGTGGTGTTCCGCTCGCTGCTGGGCATTTCGTGGATGTGGTTCTTCGGCGCCGTCTTTCTGAGCCAGTTCCCCAGCTTCGCGAAAGAAGTGCTGCATGGCGACGAGCAGGTGGCCTCGCTGCTGCTGGTGGTGTTCTCGGTGGGCATCGGCATCGGCTCGCTGCTGTGCGAGACGCTGAGCCGCCGGCAGGTGGAAATCGGCCTGGTGCCGCTGGGCGCCATCGGCATGAGCGTGTTCGCCATCGACCTGTACTTTGCATCGCGCGGTCTGCCGCCTTCCGCCGGCATGGGGCTGGGCGCCTTCATGGGCCAGCCCGCGCACTGGCGCGTGATGGCCGACCTGGCGCTGCTGTCGCTCTTCGCGGGGCTGTACAGCGTGCCGATGTATGCGCTGATCCAGCTGCGCAGCCAGCCGACGCATCGCGCGCGCATCATCGCGGCCAACAACATCCTCAACGCGCTGTTCATGATCGGCAGCTCGGTGCTCGCGGGCGCATTGCTCGGCGCCGGCTTCACCATTCCGCAGATCTTCCTGTTCACCGGCATTGCCAACGCGGTGGTGGCGTTCTACATCTTCATGCTGGTGCCGGAGTACCTGCTGCGCTTCATTGCGTGGATGCTGTCGCACTTCGTCTATCGCTTCGAGATCAAGGGCGACGAGCACATTCCCACCGAAGGCGCGGCGGTGCTGGTGTGCAACCACGTGAGCTTCATCGACGCGATCTTGTTGATGGCGGCGAGCCCACGGCCCATCCGTTTCATCATGGACCACCGGATCTTCAAGGTGCCGGTGCTCGGCTGGCTGTTCAAGCTGGCCAAGGCCATTCCGATCGCGCCGCAGAAGGAAGATCCCGCCGCCTACGAAGCCGCCTTTGCCCGCGCGTTGCAGGTGCTGCGCGAGGGTGACCTGCTGGCGATCTTTCCCGAGGGCGCCATCACCCGCGACGGCCAACTGCAGCCGTTCAAGGGCGGCGTGATGAAGATCATCGAAAGCGCGCGCGCCGAAGGCATCGAGCCGCCGGTGATCCCCATGGCGCTGACCAACCTCTGGGGCTCGTACTTCAGCCGCATCGAGTTGCGCGGCGGACAGAACGTGGCCATGGCCAAGCCGTTCCGCCGCGGTTTCTTCAGCCGCGTGGGGCTGAACGTCGGCCATGCGGTGCCGCCGGTCGAAGTGCAGCCCGAGGCGCTGCAGCAGCGCGTGAGCGGGTTGCTGGCAGCCTGACGCGCAGAGGCACGGCCTCGCCGGCGCGCAAGGCGCCGGAAAGTATCTTGGTGGGATACCAATAGCGGCTCAAACCAGAACTGGTCGAAGCATTTGATCCTCGCGGCGCGGGGGCGAACCATCATTCGCCCACCTTCACTACGCCGCGAGGCATTCATGCAACCCTTCCCTTCCACCACCGTTTCGATCCAACGCGATACGCGGGCCTGGCAGCTTCAGGTCTGGGCTTCTTTCGCCATTGCCGTGTTCCTGTGTGCCACCGGCTTGAGCTGGCTGCCGGGCGAGGCGCTGGACCGCGCGTTCATGGTGATGGGCTATGTGTTCTGCCTGAGCACCGCCTTCATGCTGGCCAAGTTCATCCGCGACAACCAGCACGCGGACGCCGGTGGCACCGCAGGCCGCGACGTGCCGATGTGGCGCCTGGTGGTCTGGGGCAGCTTCTTCACCGCCATGGGCCTGACCGGCTGGGGCTTGATCCGCATGGAGATCAACGATGCCTACAAGGCCTTCCTGGGCGTGAGCTGGCTGTTCCTGATCAGCTCGGCCTTCACGCTGGCCAAGACGCTGCGCGACCGCCACGAAGCCGACCTTGTCGAAGCGCGCCTGCAAGGCCGCCGTGCCGCGCGCCAGGAAGCGGCCGCCGCCGGCTCGACCGAATGAGCGCGGCTTCCTTCACTTCGCTTTGACCCGCACTTCAACCAACGAAAGACCGTCATGAAAAAGTCGATTGCTGCTCTCCTCGCCGCTGCCTGCACCGCCTTCGCCGGTACCGCGCTTCCCCTTCATGCCCAGGCCCAGAATCACGCTTCCGAGGCTTCGGCAGCCCTCTCGCTGCTGCCGGTGGCGTCGGTGGTCGGGGCTGCATCCGCCGTTGGGGCTTCGGCTACGGCAGTGGTCGCGGTGCCTGCCGCGCTTTCGGTGGGCGGCTCGGTGCTCACCGTGGTGGCGGTCGAGGCTTCGGCCGACGGTACCGTCTACGTGCTGGAGCGCGCTTCGGACGGCGCACGCGCCAGCATCAAGGTCATGGGCCGCGCCGCCAACGGCGTATCCGCCTCGGTCGGCACCGGCGTGCTTGTCAGCGTGATCGGCACCGGCATCGTGCTGTCCGCCGCGGGCGACGTGCTGGCCTTTGTGCCCAATGCCATTGGCCGCGCGCTGTTGCACAACGAGAGGCTGTCGTGAAGCGCACTCTCGTCGAGGCGTTTTTTCCGGCGCTCCTGGCGCTTGCAACGGCGCTGCCGCTGCAAGCGCAGGCCGGCCGCTCCTGCGAGCAGGCCAGGCCGACGGCAGAGTTGATTGTCAAGGGCATGCAGCTGGCCGAGCACACGTCGCAGCAGCTGGATGCGAGCGGCGCCCGCGTCGTGCTGCTGGCCCGCGCCGGACAAGACCTGAGCAAGTACGGCCTGCGCTATTCGCACCTGGGCATCGCCTACAAGACCGAGCAAGGCCCGTGGCGCGTGGTGCACAAGCTCAACCAGTGCGGCACGGCCGTGGCCGCGGTGTACCGGCAGGGGCTCGGCGAGTTCTTTCTGGACGACCTCTGGCGCTATGAGGCGGCCTGGGTGGTGCCCACGTCGCATGTGCAGGCCCGGCTGCTGGCCGCGCTGCAAGAGCCGCCGCCCCGCATCGTGCGGCTGAACGTGGCGCCCTACAGCATCGTGAGCTACGTGTGGGGGCAGAAGTACCAGCAATCGAACCAGTGGGCCGTCGAGACGCTGGCCGCGGCCATGGAGCCCGCAACCATCGGCAACCGCGGGCAGGCGCAGGCGTGGATGCTGTTCAAGGGCTACGAACCGACGACACTGCGGCTCGGCCCGCTCACTCGTCTGGGCGGCCGAGTGGGATCGGCCAATGTGGCCTTCGACGATCACCCGAACGACAAGCGGTTCTCGGACCGCATCGAAACGGTCACGGTCGATTCGGTGTTTGCATGGCTGCCGCGCGCGGGGCTGGGTGCGGCGCCGGTGGCTTTCAAGCTGTAGTTGCAACGGGAGCGTGCGCGCTTCAGAAGAAAAAAAGAGGAAAAAACAAATGAGCAAGTCATTGCGTCTGTCCGAGAAGTGGTTTCGCCGCGGCCTGTGGCTGGTGGCCCTGGTGTTCGCGAGTTTCCTGATCGGGCTCGGCGGCACCGTCGTGGGCGATCTGCCGCGGGTCGAGCGGGCGCTCGAACTCGACGACTTCATCGACCGCGCCGCGGCAGCGCCGCTGCGCGAGACCATCAAGGCAGCGGAAAAGACCGAACTGGCCGCGTCGCGGGAGCTCGAGCAGATCGGCCTGCAGCTCAGTGCCGCGCAGCAGGCGAGCGCCAACGCCCGCGAGACCTTCGGCAATTGGATTGCCACGCGGCGCGCCACCGCGCAGCCCGACCAGGACACGGAGCTCATCGCGCGCACCAAGGCGCTCGACGCGCTCAAGAACAAGGAAGACGCCGTGCAGCGCAAGGTGGATGCGCAGCACCAGATCGTGGTCGATGCGCGGCAGGGCGAGCAGCGTGCGCGCGAATCGCTGGCGGTGCTGGAGCGCGACGCACAGGACAAGCTGGACGCCGAGTACCGCCGCGTCGAATTGCGCGTGTTCGGCTACCGGCTTGCGCTCACGCTGCCGCTGCTGGCGGTGGCAGGCTGGCTGTTCGTGAAGAAGCGCAAGGGCACTTATTGGCCCTTTGTCTGGGGCTTCATCTTCTTTGCGCTGTTCGCTTTCTTCGTCGAGCTGGTGCCCTACATGCCGAGCTACGGCGGCTACGTGCGCTACGTGGTGGGCATACTGGTCACGGTGCTCGTGGGGCGCTACGCCATCGTCGCGCTGAACCGCTACCTTGCCCGCCAGAAGCTGGCCGAGCAGCAGCCCGACCAGGTGCGGCGCGAAGAGCTCAGCTACGACACCGCGCTCACGCGGCTCGGCAAGAACGTGTGCCCCGGCTGCGAGCGGCCGGTGGACCTGAAGAACAACGAGATCGACTTCTGCCCGCATTGCGGCATCGGCTTGTTCGACCACTGCGGCCAGTGCGACACCCGCAAGAGCGCGTTCTCGAAGTTCTGCCACGCCTGCGGCACGTCCGCTGCGCCGCAGGTGCCGCTCGCATCGGCCGCGGAGTCTGCGGATTCGTTCACATCCGGCGCGGCGGTTCGGCCCGCCGTGTAGCGGGGGCGCCGCAGGGCCGTGCTACAACGTCCGGCGGCGACACAACTGTTGCCGCAAGTTTTCAGTTCTCAACATTGACGGAGCACACGCATGAGCATTTTCGGCAGCATTCTTTCCAAGATCTTCCCGTCCGCGAACGCCGCCACCGCCCCTGCTGCTCCGGCAGCACCGGCGCCCTCCGGCGCACCCGCCGCCGCGGCACCGCCGGCGGCCATCACCGTGGTCGACGTCGAGGCGCTGCTCGACGGCATGCCCGGCGCAAGCAGCCTGAACTGGCGCACTTCCATCGTCGACCTGATGAAGCTGCTCGGCCTGGACAGCAGCCTGGACGCACGCAAGCAGCTCGCGGCCGAGCTCAGCTATGGCGCCGACACCAGCGACAGCGCCAAGATGAACATCTGGCTGCACCGCCAGGTCATGACCAAGCTGGCTGCCAACGGCGGCAAGGTGCCGGCCGAACTGCGCGACTGAGCATCGTCGCCAACCCAGCAAAAAGCCCGGCATGCCGGGCTTTTGCGTTGAAAAATCAGCAACAGGGCTTAGGTCCACCCGGCGTCCACCACGAAATCCTGCGCGGTGCACATCCTCGAGTCGTCGGCGGCCAGGAACAGGGCCATGGCGGCAATGTCTTCGGCCATCACGCGGCCCGGCAGGCACTGCGCGGCATCGATCTCGGCGCCGGACTCGGGCTTGACCCACAGCTTGATCTGCCGCTCGGTCATGACCCAGCCCGGCACGATCGAATTGACGCGAATGTTCTCCTTGCCCAGGTCTCGCGCCAGCGACCGCGTGAGCCCGCGCGCGGCCGCCTTGCAGGCCTGGTACACGGGGTAGCCCCGGCCCTTGATCATCCAGCTGATCGAGCCGAAGTTGATGATCGAGCCGCCGCTCAGCGCGCGCATGTCGTCCGCAACCGCCTGCGCGGCGAAGAACTGGTGCTTGAAGTTGACGGCCACGAGCCGGTCGAAATCTTCGCTGGTCACGTCGGCCATTTCATGGCGACGGTCGTTGGCCGCGTTGTTCAGCAGCACGCCGATGGGGCCGAACTGCGCGCGCACCGCCGCAATGGCGGCGCTGAGGGCCGAGGTGTCGGTCACGTCGCATTCGCAGAACAGCACCGGGTTGCCGTCCTGGAGCTGGCCCGCGAGCGCACGGCCCGCCGCGGCATCGAGGTCGCAGAAGCCGACCTTCGCGCCTTGGTTGTGGAAGGCCCGCACCAGCGCTTCGCCGATGCCGGTGGCGCCGCCGGAGATGAACACGGTGCGGCCGGCCAGCGAGGGGTAGCGGGCGGTGTATGCGGTAGGTGGTGATGAAGAAGCGGTGGTCATGGCGTTTAGCGTAGCGGATGTACGTCTGCAGGCGAACCCGGTTTAGTCCTGCGTACCTCCGGTGTACGTGGCGTATGGCTTCCGGCATGTGGGCAGCGGGCGCCTGCGTGGGTAGGCTTGTCGCCCATGAACATTTCCTACCGTCGCCGCGCGCTGAGCGGCCTTTCCGCCCTGGCGCTTCTACCCTTGGCAGCCGCCGTGCGGCCCGCCTGCGCCCAAGCGCCGGCGCCGATCCAGCTCTTCAAGCTGGTCTCGCCGAAAGACGAAATCATCGTCGGGGTGGAGGCGGCGCAACTCGGCACCGGAGCCGGGCCCGGCGTGCAGCGCCTGGCCGAGCTGCTGTCGGCCAAGGGGCAGCTCACGCTTTGGCAATACGCATCGCAGAAAGA
This sequence comes from Variovorax sp. CCNWLW186, assembly GCF_037203865.1. Lineage (NCBI taxonomy): Bacteria > Pseudomonadati > Pseudomonadota > Betaproteobacteria > Burkholderiales > Comamonadaceae > Variovorax > Variovorax sp. CCNWLW186. The sequence continues at coordinate 69,927 of NZ_JBBCBO010000026.1, forward strand.
TGCCGCAGGTGCGCTGGTGCAGGCGCCGCTGCGCCAGGTGGCCGTCTTCAAGAACGACCTGCTGCGCATCGAGCCGTACGCCACGCCGCTTGCCGTCAAGGCCCCCGCCGCTGCAAAGTAGAGCGAGCCGGCTCGACCGGGCCCGGTGCGGAGGCTACACGCCGCGCGCGCGGTCGGCCTTGAAGCGGGCCCTGAAAGCCGTGAAGGTGCCCGCCTCGAGCGATTCGCGAATCTCGCGCATCAGGTTCAGGTAGTAGTGCAGGTTGTGGATGGTGGTGAGCATCGGGCCCAGCATCTCGGCGCAGCGGTCCAGGTGGTGCAGGTAGGCGCGGCTGAAGCCCTCGCGTCCGCCGTCGTCCCAGCTCACGCCCGACGTGCCCGCACAGGCATGGCAGGTGCAGCTCGGGTCGATGGGCTGCGGGTCGTTCTTGTGGCGCGCATTGCGCATCTTCAGGTCGCCGAAGCGCGTGAACAGCGTGCCGTTGCGCGCATTGCGGGTCGGCATCACGCAGTCGAACATGTCGACGCCGTCGGCCACGCCCTGCACCAGGTCCTCGGGCGTGCCCACGCCCATCAGGTAGCGCGGCTTGTCGGCCGGCAGCCGGTGCGGCGTGTGGCCCATGATGTGCAGCATCTCTTCCTTGGGCTCGCCCACGCTCACGCCGCCGATGGCGTAGCCCGGAAAATCCATGTCCACCAGCGCGGCGAGCGATTCTTCTCGCAGGTTCTCGAACATGCCGCCCTGCACGATGCCGAAGAGTGCGTTCGGGTTGTCGAGCCGCGCGAATTCATGCTGGCAGCGCCTGGCCCAGCGCAGGCTCAGCTCCATCGAGATGCGCGCCTCGGCTTCGGTGGTGATGTGGCCCTTGGTATCGTAGGGCGTGCACTCGTCGAACTGCATCACGATGTCGCTGTTGAGAATGGTCTGGATCTGCATCGAGACCTCGGGGGTGAGGAACAGCTTGTCGCCATTGACGGGCGAGGCGAACTTGACGCCCTCTTCGCTGATCTTGCGCATTGCGCCCAGCGACCAGACCTGGAAGCCGCCCGAGTCGGTGAGGATGGGCTTGTTCCATTTTTCGAACTGGTGCAGCCCGCCGAAGCTCGCCATCACGTCCAGCCCGGGGCGCATCCACAGGTGGAAGGTGTTGCCCAGGATGATCTGCGCGCCCATTTCCTCGAGGCTGCGCGGCATCACGCCCTTGACGGTGCCGTAGGTGCCCACGGGCATGAAGATCGGCGTTTGCACCACGCCGTGGTTGAGCGTGAGCGTGGCCCGGCGCGCATGGCTGTCGGGGTCGGTCTTGAGAAGTTCGAACTTCAGGCGCGGCAGGGACGTGGTGTCGGTCATTTCTGGGTGGCGGCGCCGGCGTCCGGCAGCAGCATCAGGATGGTACGGTTGAAGTCTTCGACGGCGAGCAAGCGGCCCTGCCGGTCGACGGTGATGCCGGTGGGGCGGCCCATGGGTCGCACGCCGGGCTTGGGATTCCAGCCGGCGAGCCATTCGATCGGCTTGCCCGACGGCAGGCCCCGCGCATCGAGCTTGTAGCCCACCACGCGGTGACCGGGTGCCTGGTGGCCGCGCCACGCCACCAGCAGCTGGCCGGCGAAGCGGCTGCCGGCGGGCCCGACGATCATCTGCAGCGGCGCCACGTGCGCGGGCCAGAGCATCAGCGGGGCTTCGGTGGCCTTGCAGTCGTGCCGGTTCTCGTAGCCGCGCGCGGGCCGGCGGTTGCCGACGCAGTAGGGCCAGCCGTAGTCGCGCCCGGCCTGAAGCCGGTTCAACTCTTCGGGGGGCTGGCCCACGTCTTCGTAGTCGATGGAGTTCTCGCCCTGCAGCACGGTGCCCTTGGCCGGGCCGTCCGGCAGCACCGTCAATGCGACCGAGTTGCGCAGGCCCGTGGCAAAGGGCTTGAAGCTCTGCAACTTGTAATCCGGCCCGGCGAGCACGGCTTCGTACACCGTGGCGCGCGGCTTCGGTCCAGCCAGGTCGGGGCAGGGCAGCGGGTATTGCTTCGACGACGTATCGCGGCAGGCATCGGAATCGGAGCCGACGTTAACGTAGAGGCGCCCGCCGGGTCCGAACGCCAGTTCCTTGAGCGGATGCGTGCCGTCGCCCGGCAGCCCGTCGATCACCGTTTCGCGCTGCAGTGCGCCGCCGGGCGAAGGAATAGCCGTGCGCCAGACCGTCCCTGATTCGCCGATGTAGATCTTGCCGTCAGGTCCGGCAACGAGCCCCAGGGGCCGGTCGAGCTGCTCGGCCAGAACGCTGAAGCGCGCGCGCCGCGGCGCGGGGCCCTCGGCGGGCAGCACCATCTCGAGCAGGCGGCCGCGGCGCGGTTCCCACGAGCCCATGTCGACCACCCAGTAGCGGCCCGGCGCGACCTCGAGGATGCGCCGGGGCGCACGCAGGCCCTGCGCCTCGTCGGCCAGCAGCGCGACGCAGGTGCCCGCGGGGCTGCCGATGTCGAGCCGCGCGTACTCGCCGCAGAGCCCCTGAGGCGTGTAGCCGCGCGCATGGCCCGCCGTCGGCAGCAGCATCGCGCATCCGAACGCGGCCAGCCAAAGGCGAAGGGCACTGAACTTCATGGGGCAGAGCGCGCCAGCAGCATGGAGTCGCCGTAGCTGAAGAAGCGGTATCGATGGGCAATGGCGTGGGCATACAGCGCCATCACACGCTCGTAGCCCGCAAAGGCCGAGACCAGCATCATCAGCGTGCTCTTCGGCAGATGGAAGTTGGTGACCAGCAGGTCGACGTGCTCGAAGGCGAAGCCCGGCGTGATGAAGATGCGCGTGTCGCCGCTCGTTTCGCCGCTCTTGGCCCACGACTCGAGCGTGCGCACGGTGGTGGTGCCGACCGCGACCACGCGGCCGCCGCGTGCCTTGCATTCGGCAATTGCGCGCTGCGTGGCTTCGGGCACCTCGTAGCGCTCGGCATGCATCGTGTGCTCGGCAATGTCCTCGGTCTTGACCGGCTGGAAAGTGCCGGCGCCCACGTGCAATGTGACGTTGGCGCGCTGCACGCCGCGGGCTTCGAGCTCGTCGAGCAGCGCTTCGTCGAAATGCAGCGCGGCCGTCGGCGCCGCCACGGCGCCGGGCACGCGCGCGAACACGGTCTGGTAGCGGCTCTCGTCATCAGCCGAATCGGTGTGGGTGATGTAGGGCGGCAGCGGCACGTGGCCGCAGCGGGCCATCAGCGCGTAGGGGTCTTCGCCGGTATCGCTCTCGAAGCTGAAACGGAACAGCGCGCCGTCTTCTTCGGGCCAGCGGCCCAGCAGCGTCGCGCGAAAGCCGCCCACCATCTGCAGCGTGGTGCCCACAGGCGGCTTCTTGCTGACCTTCATGTGTGCGACGACCTCGTTGCCCTGCAGCACGCGTTCGACCAGCAGTTCGAGCTTGCCGCCAGTCGGCTTCTCGCCGAAGAGGCGTGCCTTGACCACGCGCGTGTCGTTGAAGACCAGCAGGTCGCCTTTGCGCAGCAGCGAAGGCAGGCTCTTGAAGATGCGGTCGACCGGCTCGCTGCCGGTGCCGTCGAGCAGGCGGGACGAAGTGCGTTCGGTGGCCGGGTGCTGCGCCACCAGTTCGGAGGGCAGGTCGAAATCGAAATCGGAAAGCGTGAAGGCGCGCATGGTGCTTGAGGGCCGGACGGGCCCGTGCCAAGGAGGCGTGGAAGATGAGTAAAAGCGTGGCCGGAGCCGGGCAGAATTGTCCCATGCCCGCTTCCGCGAAGTCAGTGCCGCCCGAAAAGACCTCAAGCCCGACCGCCGCCGCCCCAGCGGCGCCCGGCGCCGGCCTGAGCGCCGTGCAGCGCGCACTGCGCAAGCTCGGCCTGGTGCGCGACATCGACTTCGCGCTCTACCTGCCGATGCGCTATGAGGACGAGACCCGCATCGTGCGGCTGGCCGACACGCGCGACGGCGACATGGCGCAGGTCGAAGGCGTGGTGACGGAGTGCGAGGTGGTGTTTCGTCCACGTCGGCAATTGATTGCGACCATCGACGACGGCAGCGACACCTGCCAGCTGCGCTTTTTCAATTTCTATCCTTCGCAGCAGAAGCAGCTTGCGGTCGGTGCGCGCGTGCGCGTGCGCGGCGAGGTGCGCGGCGGCTTTGTCGGGCGGCAGATCATGCATCCGACCGTCAAGGCGGCCGGTATCTCGCTGCCCGAGGCGCTCACGCCCGTGTACTCGACTGTGGCCGGGCTCCCGCAGCCGGTGCTCCGGCGCGAGGTGCGCTCGGGCTTGGCGCGTGCGGTGCTCGACGAGACGATTCCGATGCAGATTGGGCTGCGAGGCGCCTGGGACCTGCGCAGTTCGCTGACCTTCCTGCACTACCCCACGCCCGACGTGGCCATGGCCACGCTCGAGGACCACAGCCACCCCGCCTGGCAGCGCATCAAGGCGGAGGAGTTGTTGGCGCAGCAGCTTTCTCAGCTGCAGGCGCGGCTGGAGCGGGCGGCTCAGCGCGCACCGGCGCTACCCTCTTCCACCGAGCCGGAGCCGAGCTCGCTGCATGCGCAATTGCTCGCGGTGCTGCCCTTCGGCCTGACCGGCGCGCAGCAGCGCGTGGGCGAAGAAATTACGCGCGACCTGGGCCGCGAGATTCCGATGCACCGCTTGCTGCAGGGCGACGTAGGCTCGGGCAAGACGGTGGTGGCGGCGCTTGCTGCCGCGCGGGCCATCGACGCGGGTTTTCAGTGCGCGTTGATGGCGCCGACAGAAATTCTTGCGGCCCAGCACTTCGGCAAGCTGGTGGGCTGGCTCGATCCGCTGCTGGCCGAGCGGGGCTTGCGCGTGGCGTGGCTCACGGGCAGCCAGAAGAAGAAGGAGCGCGACGCCATGTCGGCCGCGGTGGAAAGCGGCGAGGCAGCCCTGGTGATCGGCACGCATGCCGTCATTTCGGAAAAGGTGCGCTTCAAGAACCTGGCGCTCGCGATCATCGACGAGCAGCACCGTTTCGGCGTGGCCCAGCGGCTCGCGCTGCGCGGCAAGGCAGTCGGGCACCTCGAACCCCACTTGCTGATGATGAGCGCCACGCCCATTCCGCGCACCTTGGCGATGAGCTATTACGCCGACCTGGATGTCTCCACGCTCGACGAGCTGCCGCCGGGCCGAACGCCCATCGTCACCAAGCTGGTGGCCGACCACCGGCGCGATGAGGTGATCGATCGCATCCAGGCGCAGGTCGAACAGGGGCGGCAGGTGTACTGGGTGTGTCCGCTCATCGAGGAGAGCGAGGCCGTCGACCTGCGCAACGCGACCGAAACACGCGACGAACTGGCCGATGCATTGGGCCCCGCGGTCAACGTCGGGCTGCTGCATTCGCGCATGCCCACCGCCGAGAAGCAGGCGGTGATGGCGGCTTTCACGGCCAACGAAATCCAGGTGCTGGTGAGCACCACCGTGATCGAGGTGGGGGTGGACGTGCCGAACGCCTCCTTGATGGTGATCGAGCACGCCGAGCGCTTCGGCCTCTCTCAGCTGCACCAGCTGCGCGGCCGTGTGGGACGCGGCGCCGCGGCATCGGCCTGCGTGCTGCTCTATGCGCCGGGCGACAGCGGGCGCGTCGGCGAGGCGGCGCGTGCCCGGCTCAAGGCCATGGCCGAAACCAGCGACGGCTTCGAAATCGCGCGCCGCGACCTGGAGATTCGCGGCCCGGGCGAGTTCCTGGGTGCGCGCCAGTCGGGCGCACCATTGCTGCGCTTTGCCGACCTGACCACCGACCTGATGCTGCTCGACTGGGCGCGCGAACTCGCGCCCGTGATGCTTGAAAAACACCCGGACCTGGCGCAGCGGCATATCGACCGCTGGCTTGGCACCAAGGCCGAGTACCTGAAGGCATAGGTCTCCTTACCCGAAAGGCGACCCCTAGTGATTCCTAACAGAGTGTTAAAAAAGATGCACGCTTCTACTGGATTCGGCGCTGTTCCGCGCAACGGCCTTTGATTGCAGAGTGTTAAATCAGAAAACCCCACCGGATTTCGTGTCCCGAGCTCCTAACAGAGTGTCAAAAAATTGAGTGTTACTGAAGTCAGGCCCCTCCGGATCGAATCCATTCGTTTTGGAGGCAGACCACGGCGCTGTTGAGGCAGATGGGCCACTGGTGGGCTTTGCTCGTTCAAAGCCAATTTTGGAACTTCCGCTTCAGACTGGTTGCGGTCAGTCGGCGTGGCCCGCTGATTGTCTGCTGTGCGCCGCAATCGAGTCATCCGGCAGCGCATTGATCCGCCTTACCGCCGCAGCAAGGAGGACGGATCTGCGCTGCTCAATCGACGCTCGCTCAGATTTCTGTCTGCTCCG